>DATLII010000593.1:0-14011 GCA_035539495.1 Dongiaceae bacterium | reverse complement strand
GGCACGAAGTAGCATCTCTCGATCCGCAGCAGGCGCCGAACGCCACTGCGCGTCAGGAACTGGAAAAACTCAATCTGGCGCTGGAAATGGGTAACAACGTAATGTTGTACCTGGACGACATCCAGCACACGAACCCCGAATTTCTGCAGAAATTCATTTCGCTGTGTGACGGCACCCGCCGTATTGAAGGTGTGTGGAAAGGCGCCAGCAAAACCTACGACTTGCGTGGGAAAAAATTCTGCATCGGTATGGCAGGTAACCCGTACACTGAGAGCGGCGAGCTATTCAAGA
The DNA here is from genome assembly GCA_035539495.1 of Dongiaceae bacterium. GTDB lineage: Bacteria > Pseudomonadota > Gammaproteobacteria > Pseudomonadales > Ketobacteraceae > Ch67. Next base: position 13,720 of record DATLII010000593.1, on the reverse strand, counting down.
TTCCGGATATGTTGGCTAACCGTGCCGATATCTACAACCTGGGCGATGTGCTGGGTGGCATGGAGGAAGTGTTCGCACTCAGCTATATCGAAAATTGCATGACCTCGAATCCGGTATTGGCGCCGCTGGCGACCCGCGATCTGGCGGACTTCTATTGCTTTGTCGATGCCGCTCGCGGTCGTGAATTCCGCGAAGGGGATTTGAAGCATCCTTATTCCGCCGCTGAATCCCGCGAGATCATCGAAACGCTGCAGAAGTTATTCCGTATTCAACAGGTCGTACTGAAGGTAAATCAGCAATATATCGCGTCTGCCGCTCAGGACGACCGTTTCCGCACCGAGCCGCCGTTCAAGCTGCAGGGCAGCTACCGCAATATGAACAAGATGGCCGAGAAGGTGTCGGCTGTGATGACGGATAAGGAGCTGTTGACCCTGATCGACGATCACTATTTAGGTGAAGCGCAGTTGCTGACTACCGGCACCGAAGCCAATCTGCTCAAGCTGGCGGAATTACGGGGCAGTCTGCAGGAAGCGCAGCAACAGCGCTGGCAGGCCATCCGCCAGGAATTCCAGCGCCTGCAGCAGACCGGTGGCGATGAAGCCGATGTCGGCTCCCGGGTTGTGATGCAATTGCATGCGCTGGGGGAAGCGATAGGAAAGGTAGGGACGACGTTGAGTGACGCACGCACTTCGCAACGGGAAGAGCAGCTACAAATCCTGGCCAACAATCTGGATCAGAGCCAGCGTCAAATGGGTGCGCGCGTAGAGAAAGCCTTGCAGGCTTTTGTCGACGCGGCTGCGCAGATGCGCTGTGAGGTGGAAGTAGTCAACCAGCCGGTACCTGGTATTGATCTGATGTTGAAGGCACTGGCTGACACGTTGGAAAACAGCATCTACCCGTTGGTGAAAACTATGGATGGTAAGCTGGGGCTGGATTTGCGCACGCACGAAAAAATGCAGCAGGTTCTGGAGCAATTGCGGACATTGGACGCGAGGGTGAAGTCCAGCCCACCTCAAGGCAAATAAGTAAATTCCGCAAACTCGCTGGCGCCGATCAACTGCGCATTTTCGTCCAGCGCCGTCACCCGCCAGCGGTATTGCTGTCCCGGCTGCAGTTGCTGCCGCACCATCTCAGACAAATACACTTGCGTCCGTTCAGGGCCGCTGATCATCCGCGCCACGAATTCAGCGCCATCAACCGCATCTTCCACATCCGCATTGCCGGATTTGAAAATCTGCAGCTGATAGACCACGGTGCCTTTCAGGCGACTCCATTGCAATGGTGACTGCGGTGATAGCGTCATGGCGCGGGCGGACAGAATCTCGATCTCCGCTGTGGCCTTGGGTGCATCGTTGCCATCGATACGATAATCGATTTCCGCCATCAGTTCCGGTTCCGGGCACTGTCCGTCCAGCGGCATCTGTTCTGGCGCCATCACCAGCGGCTCCACGCAGAAGCGCAGACGATAGCTACCCGGTGTTTGCATGGGCAGCTCCGGGCTGACCAGAAATTCCCGCTGCACCAGTTTCAATTGTTTGCGCACTTGCGCCAGTGTAGTGAAGATCGGTTTGCTGCCGTCACCCACCACACTGGCAATTTGCCAGCTACCTTGCATCAAACCCGTGCCGGAATAACGCAGATCCAGCTTGGCGCGCACTGAGCTTCCCGGCATGAAGCGGCGTTTGTAGCGGGCATTGGTGAAACGCAGGTTGAGTTTGTGGATGAACAGGCCGGCGGCGGGGGCCCGGGGTTTTGCAGTATCGGTGGTACCGGCCAGCGTGATGATCAGATTGGCACTGGCCACGGCGGATTGTTTGCTGGCATCGGCAGTGGCGGAGCCGAACGAGCGCTGATACGCCAGGGCGGAGATGCCTTTCGCCTGCCATTCCTGCAATTGGGCAGGTGTCAGCGTCAGGACTTCATCGAAATGCAGCGGGCCGGAGCCATCGGTGCGATTAAACGGCGTGGCCACAGTATGCAGGGTCGCGCCGGACACCGGATCGGTGAGCAGGCCCTGGGCTGAATAGGCGCCACCGGCGTGAGCCGGGCTGGTGGAGACCACCCACTTCAGATTGATAGCGCCGCCCTCCGTCACGTTCAGTTCGCCCTGTTTCGGGCTCACCGTAACCCCCATGACCGCAGCGGCGGCCGGCGGGTGCGGCAGCAAGACAAGCAATAAAACGGATAGCAGCGCGAACACCCGGTTCGCCAGACGATGACACGACAACATGATCGGATTTCAGCCCCAATTCCCTGATCCAATGTGGCGGGTAGTCTACCCTAAAACGCCGGAGTCAGGCGCTGCGGTCGTGGTAACCGGCGTGGCTGATGCCCAGATTTTCCATGCGTGCGGCCATGTCGTCGAAATCCAGATCGCTCAAGCCCACATAGGCCAGCAGATCCGGCGCGATGGAATTCCATTCATGATCTTCCGCCTGGTTTCCCAGAATGCCGGGCAGGCCGCAGATATGCTCCGCCATCTTCAGGATCGCCAGCAGGGTTTTCTTGCCACTGTCATACGATGCGCGGGCGGTTTCGCGGAAGATATCCTCGCAGCTATGATGCTCGGCGATCACTTCGCACAGATCCTTGGGCAAGCTCCAGGATTTCGCCACGAAATAGCCCACCACCGCATGGTTGGTTTTTAGCTTGCGGTTTTCGGTGTCGATCACGCGTTCGCCGGGATTGGAATAGGATTCCCGCATGATATCCGGGTAGTCGGTATGCGCCCGCATCAGCAACGGCACACCGCAATTGTGAAACAGACCCAGGCAGTAGGCTTTGTCCGGCGACTGGTAGCCAATGTCGCGGGCGATGGTGGCGGATACCGACGCGATGTCCATGGCGCTGTCCCAGAACCCGCCCATGGCGATGATGGTTTCGTCGTCCATCTCGCCTTTGATCGACAGGCCCTCGGTGATGCGGATGATGGTCTGCAAACCCAGGATGCCCACTGCCTGATCAATGGAGGTGATGCGGTTTTTCAGGCCGAACAGGCTGGAGTTCACCACCTTCAGAATGGTGCCCGCCAGACCCACATCATGACTGATCAATTTGCCGATTCGCTTGATGTCCGGATCCGGCATCGCTTGTTCCATATGGATGTCGACGATGATCTGCGGTTGCGGTGGCACGGTGATTCCGCGCAGGATGCGCTGGATTTTCTCGTCGTCCAGTGGGGTGGGATTGCTCATTCCGGTATACTTCCCCGTCGTTGCTGCCATGCACTGGATTTCAGTGTAGCAGTCAGCCCCTGCATTGCCCTTTTCCCAACCGAGTCCTTGCCCGTGTCCGTCAAATCGTCCTCAGAATCGCCAGCAGCATCAGTTTCCGAATCCCTGCCCCGTATCCGATTGAAAGCCAAGGAAGATCGCCGCATCAAAGGTGGTCATCTGTGGATCTACAGTAACGAGGTGGACATCGCTGCCACGCCATTGAAAGACCTGGAACCCGGCTGCGAGGTGATCGTGGAAACCACTGGCGGCCAGCCTCTGGGTCGCGGTTATGCCAATCCGCATTCGCTGATCTGCTGCCGTCTGGTGAGCCGCGACCACCGCACCGTCCTGAACCAGAAATTGCTGGCGGAGCGATTGCAGTCGGCTCTGACCCTGCGCGAAGCGGTATACACCAAGCCCTATTACCGTCTGGTGTACGGCGACGGCGACGGCCTGCCTGGTCTGGTGGTGGACCGCTTCGGCGATTATCTGGTGGCGCAGTTGAATACCGCCGGCATGGAACGGCTAAAGCAGCCGTTGTTAGCTGCTCTGCAACAGGTGCTGAAACCCAAAGCTGTGCTCTGGCGTAACGACAGCCCGCTACGGGAACAGGAAGGCCTGCCACAGTCGGTGGAAGTGGCAGCCGGCGACTGGCCTGACCAACTGCAGGTGGAGGAAAACGGAGTGTCCTTCCAGGTGGACAGCCGCGAAGGCCAGAAGACAGGCTGGTTCTACGATCACCGGGAAAACCGGCGCGAGCTGATGCGCTGGGTGAAAGGCCGCAAGGTGCTGGACGTGTTTTCCTATGTGGGCGGCTGGGGCTTGCAGTGCCTGGCAGCCGGCGCCAGCGAACTGTTCGCGGTGGACGCGTCGGAAGCGGCCCTGGACCGATTGCAGGCCAACGCCGAGCAACAAGGTGTGGTGGACAAGGTCACCACGCTGGAAGGCAATGCGTTCGATGTACTGGAAGCGCTGCTGGCGGACGGCCACAAGTTCGACGTGGTCATCGTCGATCCGCCCGCCTTCATCAAGCGCAAGAAAGATTTCAGCAACGGCCTCAGCGCCTATAAAAAGCTGAATACCCTGGCGCTGCGACTGCTGGAGCCCAATGGTTTCCTGCTATCCGGCTCCTGCTCCATGCACCTGCCGGAAGAAACCTTATTGGATACGGTGCGCGGTGCTGCCCGCCATGTGGATCGCCACGCTCAACTGGTGTTCCGTGGCAGTCAGGGTCCTGACCACCCAATCCATCCCGCCATTCCGGAAACCCAGTACCTGAAAGCACTGCTGTTCCGGATCAGCGATTCTTTATAAGTTTCAATCCCGCAGCGACATCTGCGTCCAGTTACGGCGCTGGGCTTCTTCCCGCAGACGGTCATCGCCATCCACCACGAAGCGGTGAGTCACCGCTTCCAGCAGTGGCAGGTCATTGATCGAGTCCGTATAGAAGTAGCTGTCATCCAGGCTGTGATCGGTATCGGCCAGCCATTCCTGCAGCCGCTGCACCTTGCCTTCGCGATAACAGGGCACACCTTTCACCCGGCCGGTGTAGTGGTCACCCTGGATTTCGGGGTCGGTGGCCAACAGATCATCCACCGCCATAGAACGGGCAATCGGCGCAGTGATAAAGCGATTGGTGGCGGTGATGATCAACAGGAAATCGCCCTGATCCCGGTGCTTCTGCAGCAGAGCATCGGCCCGGCGCTGACGCATGGGATTGATGAAGTCGCGCATGAATTGCCGATGCATCAGCTCCAGCTCCTGCACCGGGAAGCGGGTCAGCGGTTCCAGTGCAAACGTCAGATATTCCTGAATATCCAGGGTGCCCTGCTTGTACTGCTCGTAGAAATGATCGTTCTGACGCTGATAAAAAGAAGGATCGACAATCTGTTGCCGCACCAGGAATTCGCCCCAGGCGTGATCACTGTCGCCATTCAGCAGGGTGTGGTCGAGATCGAAAATGGCCAGGCTCATCAGTACCTCGTCAGTGTACAAAAAGAAAAAACGGAACAACCCGGGCAGGTGTAGCCGCAGTGTATCAGCTTGTCGTGGCAGGGAAAATGCAGGTTCATTTTTGCGACTTTCAAAAACTTAGAAAAATCAAATGAATATGTCTATAGTATAGTGGAGCCCTTGGCGTCTGCCGGGAATCTGTTGCCCGACTGCGCAGTTGTGCGATGGACGATACTAAGGTATTTATTACCTTCAAACAGATGCGGAAAACTGCAACGTGATTGACGAGGACGGGTTCAGGCCAAACGTCGGAATTATTCTGGCGAATCGACAGGGCCAGGTGCTATGGGCGCGCCGGGTCGGCCAGGATGCGTGGCAGTTTCCCCAGGGCGGCATTGCCGAGAACGAATCCCCTGAAGATGCGCTCTATCGTGAGCTGCATGAAGAGATCGGCCTCAAGAATAGTGATGTAGAAATCGTCAGTTGCACGGAAGGTTGGTTGCGCTACCGTTTGCCCAAGCGTTTTTTGCGCTATCGTAGCCGCCCCTTGTGCATCGGTCAGAAACAAAAATGGTTTTTATTGATGCTGACGGGCGATGAAAGTCAGGTCAGTTTTGCCTATGGCAATCCGCCGGAGTTTGATGACTGGCGTTGGGTTAGTTACTGGTACCCGCTAAACCAGGTGGTGTCCTTCAAGCGCGAGGTTTATCGCAAGGCATTGAAAGAGCTTGCGCCTTCCCTGCACGCCATGGTGGGTCAGCGTTTGGCGGAATAACTGCACAAACATTAAAACGGGAATTTGCCATGTGCCTGGCCGTGAGGCTTCCGCAGTGGCTGAGAGAGCGCGAGCATGCTGGAAACCTTGAGGCGAATTGTTCAAGAGGTCAACGCCGCGGCTGATCTGTCGTCGGCGCTTGAGGTCATGGTGTCGCGGGTGCGCAAGTCTATGGGCACCGAGGTTTGCTCCATCTATCTGCTCGACCACAGTGCCAACCGTTACTACCTGATGGCCACCGAGGGCTTGAACAAATCCGCCGTCGGTAATGCCACCCTGCATTTCTCCGAGGGCCTGGTCGGCCAGGTGGGTATGCGGGAAGAACCGATCAACCTGGACGACGCCCCCAGCCATCCCAAATTCCGCTATCTGCAGGAAACCGGCGAAGAGCCGTTTCATTCCTTCCTCGGCGTGCCCATTATCCACCACCGCAAACTGCTGGGCGTATTGGTGGTGCAGCAGCGGGAAAGTCGTCGTTTCGATCAGGAGGAAGAAGCCTTCCTGGTGACCATCTCGGCCCAGTTGGCGGCGGTGGTGGCCCACGCGGAAGCGACCGGTGCCATTGACGGCATTTTCGGTAACAAGGGCGCCCTCACCGCCAAATTCGACGGCGTGGCCGGTTGTACCGGTGTTGCCATCGGCCGCGCCCATGTGGTGTACCCGCCCGCCAATTTCCTATCCGTTCCCGATCGCGCCGCCAAAGGCATCAAGAAGGAAATCAAGGCGCTCAACGACGCCATCAAATCCGTGCGCGCCGAAATTCGTGCCCTCGGTGAAAAGGCCATGCTGACGCTGCCGCCGGAGGAACAGGCTTTGTTCCAGGTGTACGAGCGCATGCTGGATGACAATGCCCTGGCCGGCGAGATCCGCGCTCGTATCGAAGCGGGCAACTGGGCCCAGGGTGCGTTGCGGGAAGTGGTGATGCGCCATGTGGCGGCCTTCGAGGCGATGGAGGATTCCTACCTGCGCGCCCGCGCATCTGACGTGCGGGATCTGGGCCTGCGCATTCTGGCTTATCTGCAGCAATCCAAACCGCAAAACACGACAGTGCCGCCCAGCGCTATCATCGTGGGCGACGACATCACGCCCACCATCTTCGTCGACATTCCCCGTGACCGCGTGTTGGGCATCGTGTCAAAGCACGGTTCCAGCAACAGCCATATGTCGATCGTGGCGCGATCGTTGGGCATTCCCACCGTGGTGGGCGTGGGCGATTTTCCGCTATCGCGCCTGGAGGGGTTAGAGCTGATTGTCGACGGCCATCGCGGCGAAGTGATCGTGGCGCCCAGCGGCGAAGTGCTGCGTCAGTACCAGGCCATCGTCGATGAAGAAAAGCAATTGTCGAAAGATCTGGAAGTGGTGGCGGACTTGCCGTGCATCACGACCGATGGTCATCGCATTACGTTGTATGTGAATACCGGCCTGATGGCGGATGTGGGGATTTCGATCCAGCGTGGCGCCGAGGGCGTGGGCCTGTATCGAACGGAAATTCCCTTCATGGTGCGCGACCGTTTCCCGTCGGAGCTGGAGCAGATGGAAATCTATCGCCAGCAACTGGAAGCGTTTCATCCGTCCAGCGTCACCATGCGGACCTTGGACATCGGCGGTGACAAAGCCCTGCCGTATTTTCCGATTCAGGAAGACAACCCTTTTCTGGGCTGGCGTGGCATTCGCGTTACGCTGGATCATCCGGAAATTTTCCTGGTGCAGGTGCGCGCCATGTTGTGGGCCAGCGAGAGCCTGGACAACTTGCGCATCATGCTGCCGATGGTGAGTTCGATCACCGAAATCGAAGAGGCCATGCACCTGATTCACCGCGCTTACCTGGAAGTGCTGGAGGAAGGCGCTCACGTCCAAATGCCGCAGGTGGGTGTGATGATCGAAGTACCTGCCGCCGTGTACCAATGTCGCGAATTCGTGCAGCAGTGCGATTTCGTGTCGGTGGGCAGTAACGACCTCACGCAATATTTGCTGGCGGTGGATCGCAATAATCGCCGCGTCGCCAACCTGTATCACGCCTTTCATCCCGCTGTGCTGCGCGCATTGCAGACGGTGGTGACGGACGTGAAAGCCGAAGGCAAACCGGTGTCGATCTGCGGTGAGTTGGCTGGCGATCCTCGCGGCGCGATTCTGCTGATGGCGATGGGTTACGACACCCTGAGCATGAGCGCCAGCAGCCTGCTGAAAGTGAAATGGGTGCTGCGCAAAGTGGGCTTGTCGCGCGCCAAGGAAATTTTGCAGCAGGTGTGGACCATGGACAACGCGCACGTGATCCGCAGCCACATGGATCTGATGATGGAAAAAGCCGGTCTGGGCAGTTTTATCCGCCCGATGCATTTTCCTGGCCCGGCCAAAGACCCCACTTTGTAAGACAGCTTTTCATCTTTCTTTCCTGCGTTCCCTTTCCGTGTTCTGGTTCCGTCTACGCTGGTATTTTTGCACTGGCGTCCCCCGATTGACTCTGGAATAGTGGCTCCGCCCATCAGCGCTGACGTGAGGATCGCGCCAGCAGCTGCAGGGGTTCTAATCACAATTTCGAAGCGGGGGTGAGCGCATGAAGTATCAACTATTGTCGAAGTGCGGGTTGTCGAAATACCAGCGGTTGCCAGCAGGTGTGGCCCTGTTGGCCCTTTTAATAGCGGGCTGTGGCGAGCAGGAAGAGAAACAGGAACCGTCTGCAGATTCTGATGTAGCGGAAGAGTCGTCTGCCGCTGATGGACAGGAAGCAATACTGCTGCACGCGCGGGTGGATTACACCTTCACTTCGCAAACGGCGGAAATCGGCGGCAGCCAGGCGCATATTTCCCTGCACATCCGTCAACCGGCATTTCGTTCAGGCAAAGGCGAGAGTGCGAGCTACGATTGGGACAATGATCATCCGGTGGAAGTGACCGGCGCTGTACGCGGCGAAGGGTCGGCCGCAATCGTTTCCAATGACACTACCCTGAACGAGCGTTACGACAAATCATTGTCATTGCCACAGTGGAAAGCGCCGGAGCAGGGTGCGTTCTCGATCACGATGCCGGAACCATCCAGCATGGGTGATGGTTTGAGTATGCAAGTGAATATTCATGCGCCGGTGAGTGGCACCCAGACAGTGATAGTGAGTGGCCAGGATATGTCCGCCAGTATGGCGCCCAATTTCGCGCGTCCGCTGCTGTGTACGGGTCAGCAGCAGTACATTCAGGATGGATCGGATGGCTGTGGCATCGAAATCCGCTTGGAACCCACACCCACCAGTGCGAAGAATGACATTGGCCAAGTAATGCTGCCGCAAGTGCAGAAGGCTTTGGCAGCGCCCAATGGCGAGGTTGTGATGGCAATGCTGGGTCAGGTGTATGGCGCTACTACTGAATACCGCAGTGGCGGTCATTTCGTGACACGGTTTGTGCGGAAGTATGAGTTTGCGAAAGACCAGTCGCAGATGACATACGACTATCAGGTAACGGTGTGGTCCACCGCGAAGAGCGAGGACTGGACGCCGTCGGATGTGACACCGCCGAAGTCGCTGTAAGAAGCTGCTGTAAAAGGAACGTTATCTCGGGTGTTATTCAGGCGCAGGGCAGTGCAATCGCCCTGCGCCTAATTCGACATTATTTTGCTGCTTTTAATTTCTCAGCTTCCAGCACTGACACTTTCACACCAATGACCAGTACGCCAATGGCTTCCTTGTTGTACAGCATGGGTACGGAAATTTGGACGGCCGTTTGTTTGGTGCTTTCGTCCTGTTCCACATCGCCAATGAAGACTTCGCCTTTGCCGCCGGCGAATGCTTTGGTGAACTTATCTTCATCGCCTTGCCAGTAGTCACTGGTGGCAGGAAATGCGGCGACGTTGGCGCCTTGCGCGTCGGTAACAAAGGCTTCGTTATACACGTCCGATTGTTGCACGATAATATTTTTCAGAAACGCACCCACCTTGTTGCTTTGCAGCTCCTCGATCAGCGGTGATTTACCGGCCTTCCATTCTTCGTCGATTTTCTTGATCGCATCCAGTGAAGCGGCGGTGCGATTCTGCTCGCGGATGGCATCGAGAATCATTGCGTTTTTGGTGAGAAACATCAGGCCGTCAATGCGTGGCTGCAGGACGGCTTTCAGTTCGTCCTGGGTCATTTCGGCGTAGGAGGAAAAAGGCAGCAAGGTAAGCAGGGCAAGTGCGAAAATCCTGAACATGGTGGAGCTCCTTGTTGGGGTGGATAGCGCTTGAATTGAAGCTTAGTTCGCGGCAGTAAGTTTGCAACGGAACGGAATCGATTGGCACGATTAGCCTGGGCAATTGCTTGAATAGGATGAGGTTTTGGAAGAGGTGGAGAGTGGGTCGTGAGTGCTGCTATTTGCTTACCGGTCGTTTTTGCAGCTTACGTTGCAGAGTACGGCGGTGCATGTTGAGGGCGCGGGCGGTGGCGGAAATATTGCCGTCGTGCTCACGTAGAATGCGTTGCAGATGTTCCCACTCCAACCGATCCACGGACAAGGGACCGTCTTCGGTTGCGTTGTCATTGATCGCGCTGTCGACGCCGTTAGTGTCATCTTCCAGCAGTGCCAGAATGTCCTGGGTGGTGACGGGTTTGCATAAATAGTTTTCGGCGCCGCGCTTGATGGCATCCACGGCGGTGGCGACGCTGGCGTATGCGGTGAGCATCACCACGCGGGCGTCCGGTTGTGCTTTCAGAATCTGTTGCAACAATTTCAGGCCACTGGCGCCATTCAAATTCAGATCCAGCAAAATTAGATCAAACATCTGTTGTTGCAGATGCGCCAGCGCGCCGTCGGCATCAATGGCGCTGGCGATGTTGGCACCGCGTCGCTGCAGGGAGCGACCCAATGTTTGCAGAAACAGGGCGTCGTCGTCGATCAGCAGCAATGTGGGTGTGTCGTTCACAAGATGCCCTTCATGGCTTTGGTCCCGTCAACGGCAAGCGCACTTCAGTGACGGTGCCACGATTTTCCGGTGCTGGTAGCAGACGCAAGGTGCCGCCCAATCGATTGATGGTGGCGTGGGACAAAAACAGGCCCAGCCCCAATCCATCCTGACGCGAACTGACAAAGGCTTCACCCAGCTGCGGACGAATGCTGTCCGGGATGCCGGGGCCGCTATCGGTGATGCGCAAGCAAAGTGTGTCGCCCTGCAGTTCAAACGTCAGTTCCGGTTCGGTCGGGCTGACGCGGGCGGCGTTGTCGAGCAGATTGAGTAGCGCTTGATCCAGAGTTTCATCGCCCAGCACAGTGCAAGTGGGTGGTTCACCGACGACGCTGAGTTCTCGTGCTGGATGCAGCAAATTGAATTGCTGGCGCAGGCGTTGAGTAAGCTGATGAATGGCCACCGGTTCCCGCACATCATTGCGCAGATTGTCAGCCTTGCGCATCAAGCCATGCAGCGTGGCTTTGCAGGTGTGAATCTGCTGCGCCATCAATTGCAGATCCGGTATCAGGTCGGTGCGATCGGTCAGCGTGTCTTTGAGATCGTCAGTCAGTACTGCCAGAGTGGACAGTGGCGTGCCCAGTTGATGCGCTGCGCTGGCAGCAAACGTGGCCATCGCGATGAGTTTTTCATCCTGCAGCATTTTTTCCTGTTGCCGCGCGATTTGATCCCGCTGGCGACGCATGGATTGAGCCAGAGGCAGCACCAGGCCAACGATCAATAACACCGATACCGCGAACGTGAGCCACATGCCGATTAAATGCAGTTGCATGAAATCGTGACTGACGCCGTGACCTTGATGATGGGAATGAGCAGCATCGGCAGCCGCACCGACCACATCCAGTGGAATGAAGTATTGGGTGAGGGCGGTGTACACCAGCAGTACACCGATGGCGATCAACGCGGTGGCCTGCCAACCCATCAGGGCTGCGCCCATTGCCAGTGGCACCAGCAGCAAGGAGATAACAGGATTGGTATGACCACCGGCGTCGTGCAGGTACCAGCCCAGCAAGGCGATGGAGCCAAACAGCAACAACAGATACAGGGAGACGGTTACGGTAGCCCGTCGGCGCCAGCCGATAAAGGTGGCCAGGGTGAGCAGGGTTTGGCAGGGCAATAATAGCCAGAGAATGCGGTCCGGCAGCGCCAATCCCTGATGACGAAATGCCAGCGTGGCAGCCAGCATGACCACCAGCAGCATGCACATATAGCCGGTGAGATAACGCAGGCTGTCTCGTTGCAGCAGGGTTTGCCACCAGGGCGGTGGCGCTAGCGTGGCCGGTGGTGTCATGGTGTAGGAGCCGGGGGCGCGGATATTGGATGATCCGCATTATACATGCCGGCCGTACAGTGAGCTTTACCGATCAATCTTACCGATGAGTCTTACAAAAAAGCCCCGCGGCGCGTCGGTAGGATCGCGCCGCGGGATGTGCTTGATGTTCGTCGGGTTATCAACGCCCGCTATTCAACGTAGGAGTGCCTTGGGCTTGAACAGCTTGATCAATACCGGCAGCACAATCAGCGTCAGCAGTCCGCACACGAGCATGGTGCCCGCAATCAGCAGACCCAGGCGGCCGGTGGAACCATAATGCGACGCCGTCAGCACTGCGAAGCCCAACGCTAAACTGATCGAATTCACCATGATCGGCCAGGACGAATGAATCAGACTGCTCTGGATTGCCTGATGCAGATCCTGCCCTTCTGCGGTCGCGCGCTTCACCGCATCCATCAGGTGAATTGCATAGTCGATGCCGATACCGAACACGATACCCGTGATCAGCGCGGTGCCGATATCAATTTCCAGACCGAGTGCGTTCATGACACCGAAGTTGATCAGAATCGTCAGCCCCAGCGGAATCGCACTGATCACACCGGTCCACCAGGAGCGGAACAGGATAATCATCACGCCAGCAATCAACAGTGTGGCGATCGACAGACTGCTGATCTGGCTGTTCACGATCTCATCGGTACTGGTCACCATGATCTGACCGAAACCGGCCATCTGGAATTTTACATCCGGCGGCAATACGGTTTTGGCGTACTCGCTGACATCCTGCACCACAGCGCGCACCTTTGACGACTGCTCGGTGTGCGACAGTGCCACCAGTCGTGCGTTACGGTAGTTATCGTCCAGCATGTCGCGGATTTCACGGCCGTTGCCGTTTTCATACAGCAGGAAATATTGCGCGATCAGTTCCGGCGTCATGTCTTCCGGTAGTGCGTAGTCGGTATTGTTCAGCAACTGGTGAATGCGTTTGATCAGATTGCTGGGAGCGCCCACGTAGCCAATGATGTCGTGTTGAGCGAAGCGCTGCGCAATCAGATCAATGGCTTTGATTACATCCGGCTGGGTGAATCGACGTTCGTCTTCAGCGGTGAACCAGACATTGATGGGCACGGTGCCGCCGAAATTCTGGTTCAGAATGGCGTCGTCCTGACGGATGCGGGAGTTTTCGTCGAATTGCACGATGTTGTGGTTGTCTACCCGCACGTCACGGGACAGCCAAGTGGTGTAACCCGCCACCGCAACGGTAACGGCCAACACCAGCAGCGGTGCACGGCCTAACAGCAGATACAGCTTCGCGAAACCGTGGTTTACCGGATTCATCAGCGGACTCTGTTTGTTTTCGCCGGCATTCGCGGGCTGTTTCAGCAGCGGCAGAATCGCCGGGAGGAACGTGACCGAGATGATCCACGCGAACACGGCACCGACGGCGATGAAAATACCGAACTCACGCACGAACACCAGATCGGTGTAGGACAGAGACAGGAAGCCAAAGAAGTCGGTGAGGCTGGTCATGAACATCGGCAGCATCAAATGCCGCAGCGCCACTTTGACGGATTCCTCGCGACCGTG
>DATLII010000592.1:0-3295 GCA_035539495.1 Dongiaceae bacterium | reverse complement strand
GTGGAACGCTGATCTGGAGCGCATCGCGGCGCGTATTTCCCGTCTGGGTCCCATCAACCTGGCGGCCATCGACGAATTCAAATCCCAGTCGGAACGGAAAACCTACCTAGATTCCCAGCACAACGATTTGAACCAGGCGCTGGAAACCTTGGAAAATGCCATCCGCAAAATCGACCGTGAGACCCGCACCCGCTTCAAGGAAACCTTCGACAAGGTGACCCACGGCCTGTCCACCCTGTTCCCGAAAGTGTTCGGCGGTGGTAGTGCCTACTTGGAGCTGACTGGCGAGGATCTGCTGGACACCGGCGTGACCATCATGGCCCGTCCGCCCGGCAAGAAAAACAGCACCATCCATTTGTTGTCCGGCGGTGAGAAGGCGTTGACCGCGATTGCACTGGTGTTCTCGATCTTCCAGCTCAATCCGGCGCCGTTCTGTATGTTGGACGAGGTGGACGCACCCCTGGACGATGCCAACGTGGGCCGCTATTCCCGCATGGTGGAGGAGATGTCCTCCAAGGTGCAGTTCATTTACATCACCCACAACAAGATCGCCATGGAAATGGCGCATCAGCTGATGGGGGTGACCATGCACGAGCCCGGCGTATCGCGCCTGGTAACCGTGAACGTGGAAGAGGCGGCGGCCCTGGCCATCGCCTGAGATAGGCAAAGATTGACGTAAACAACTTTATTTTTGACGGATTTGCTCTATGTTGTTGATTAGTGAATCAAAGCACTGTGGCCGTGAGGGTGACGCGGCACAGGCAGGGAAGAGAAGAGGACCCCTTTGATGGAAATTGGCCTGAGAGAAGTGCTGATCCTGCTCGGAGTTCTTGTGGTGGCAGGCATTCTGGCAGACGGTTACCGCCGCATGCGCCGCGCCCGTCTGGTGATCAAGCTGGAAAAAGTGGAGCCCACCACCAGTGGTGGCGAAAACCAGTGGGATATGTACCGCAGTGAATTACCGAATGGTGGCGCCCGCGTGGTGCAATTCGGTCAGCCCAATAGTGACGGTGATAGCGAAGATCGTATTCAAGGCGATAGCGGCTACGTGGAGCCGTTCGGCTCTGCCGAGGAACTGGATGTTGCAGAGCCTGAACGCTTAGGCGCTGCCTATTCCCGCGACGGAGGCAATGGACAGGAACGCAAGCGCACCCCAGAGGGTGACGCGCTGAGCCAGTCCGATCTGTTTGCCGATGATGACGTGTTGCTGGCGGCCCGCGCCGAACAGCAGGCGCGTTTGAGCAAGGCTACCCGCGGCAAAGGCCGGCCGTTGGCACCCGAGACGGCTCCCGCTCCCCGTGAACATGAGCGTGAACACGAGCGTGAGCAAGCGGTCAGCGAAAAACCAGCCGGCGTGACGGCGGCGGATTTGCAGGAAGTGCTGGTAATGAACGTGATGGCGCGTCAGGGTGAATTACCCGGTGGTGATCTGCTGCGCGTGCTGCTGTCTTGTGGCTTCCGCTTCGGTGAGATGAACATCTTCCATCGTTATGAACAGCACAGCGGCAAGGGTGCCATGTTGTTCAGCGTGGCCAATGTTGTGGAGCCTGGTACCTTCGATTTGGATAACATGGATAACTTCAGCACGCCGGGTATTTGCATGTTCATGCAATTGCCAGGGCCGAAGCGACCCATGCACGCATTCGAGATCATGATGGATTCCGCGCGCAAGATCGCCAATCTGCTGGAAGCGGATATCCGCGACGAACAGCACAATATCCTGCGTCAGCAGACCGCAGAACATTATCGTCAGCGGGTGCTGGATTTCGAACGCAAGCTGCTGACTCTGCAAGGTGGGCAACGGCAGTATTGATGCCATTCAGCGCCGGACGTTTTGACACAGCGTCCGGCGTGTATAATCCGGTGCAACAGGAATTGTAATCAGGCCGGATCCTTCATGTCTTCTTCTTCAGTTTCCCGTCAAATAGAACACCTGCGCGAACAGCTGCGCGAACACAACTACCGTTATTACGTGCTCGACGACCCCAGTGTTCCCGATGCGGAATACGATCGTCTGTTTCGCGAGTTGCAAGGCCTGGAGCAGGCTCATCCCGAACTGGTGACGCCAGACTCGCCTACCCAACGGGTGGGTGACAAACCCCTGGACGGTTTTGCAGAGGTTGTGCATCGGGTGCCGATGCTGTCGCTGGACAACGTGTTCAACAATGATGAGCTGCAGGCATTCGATCGCCGTGTACGCGATCGTCTGAAAACCGAAGATGAGATCGAGTACGTGTGCGAGCCGAAGCTGGACGGGCTGGCCGTCAGCATTCGGTATGAAAACGGCGTGCTGGTGCAGGCCGCTACTCGTGGTGATGGTCAGACGGGTGAGGACATTACCCAGAACATTCGCACCATTCATTCATTGCCGCTGCGGTTGAAAGGTCAGGATTTTCCCGCAGCGCTGGAAGTACGCGGCGAAGTGTTCATGCCCAAGGCCGGGTTTGAAGAATTCAATCGACGCGCAGCGGAACGGGGCGAGAAAACCTTCGTCAATCCACGTAATGCGGCGGCGGGCAGTCTGCGTCAGTTGGACCCACGCCTGACAGCGCAACGGCCGCTGGATCTGTATTGCTACAGCATCGGCCTGATCGAGGGCGGCGAACTGGCGGCCACGCATTATGACAATCTGCAGATGCTGAAACAGTGGGGCTTGCGCATCAACGGTGAAACCCGTCTGGCGCGGGGCGTGGACGAATTGCAGCAATACCACGACGCCATGTTGGTGAAGCGTCCGCAGTTGGCGTACGAAATCGATGGCATTGTCTATAAGGTTAACGCGCTGCTGCAGCAGCAGGATCTGGGTTTTGTGTCGCGGGCGCCGCGCTGGGCCATCGCCCACAAATTTCCTGCCCAGGAAGAAATGACCCGTCTATTGGGCGTGGAATTTCAGGTGGGCCGTACAGGCGCGCTGACGCCAGTCGCACGTTTGGAGCCGGTATTTGTTGGCGGCGTCACCGTTAGCAATGCCACGCTACACAATATGGACGAAGTGGCGCGTATGGATGTGCGGGTGGGCGACACCGTGATCGTGCACCGCGCCGGCGATGTGATTCCGAAAGTGGTGAAGGTCATTTTGGAGAAACGTCCTGCCGACACTTTGCCGATCCAGCTGCCGCCTCATTGCCCGGTGTGCGGTTCCGTCATCGTGAATCCGGAAGGTGAGGCGGTGGCCCGTTGTTCTGGTGGCCTGTATTGTCCGGCGCAGGTCAAAGAGGCGATCAAGCATTTTGCCTCGCGCAAGGCGATGGATGTGGACGGCCTGGGCGATAAATTGGTAGAACAGCTGGTGGAT
>DATLII010000591.1:0-6854 GCA_035539495.1 Dongiaceae bacterium | reverse complement strand
TTCCACTGCAACCGGTTTTGGAATGGCGTGCAAATCAAGATCAACACCCACTTGTGAGGATTCCAGCAACATGACGCATGTACCCAGCAAACCGGCCTGGCTGACGTCTTTGGCGGCAGTCGCAAGGCCTTTTTCTGCCGCGATGGGCAACAATTCGATATCGCCCCGCAACCGTTCGGCTGGCGCCGACGTAGCCGCATTCCAATTGTTGAACGGTGCGTGATAGCTGCCGCGCAGATCGATAGCGGCAACCAGCACTTGTCCCGGCTTTGCCGCGAATGCATCCAACACTTTATTGGCGCGACCGAAAATGGAAACTGCCAGACGCGGTTGCGCTGTGCGCAGATTGGTGTGGCCACCGACGATAGGCACTTGGTAAGCCTGCGACGCCGCTGCCATGCCGCGCAGTACGTCGGCGGTGGCATCGTCATTGCCGCCCCAGAGTGCATTGACGACGGCGACGGGGCGTCCGCCCATTGCCGCGATGTCGCTTACATTCACCATGATGCCGCACCAGCCGGCAAACCAGGGATCGCTGGTGACGAAGGCATCGATAAAGCCTTCGCCTGCCAGCAGATCAAAACCGTTGCCGTTGGGCAGGATCGCCGCGTCGTCGCCGTTGGGAAATGGTGGCGGAAAGGCCTCGCGCAGATGCCGTTGCACCAGCTGGATTTCGGTTTTGCTATGCAAGCCGGCGCTGGCGCGCACCTGATCGAGCAACTCAGTGAGCCACATGACGCGCTTTATCCAAAACGTGGAATGAATCCCGGTGCAGATGCAGCAGACAGGGCGCAATCTCTTCCGGTGTAGCTGCGATCTGGCCCTTGAGCACATAACCGGTGTAAGGCGTTTTGCAGGCGGGATATCGCGACAATTCCGCTTCCATCATCACATGAGGACGTTGGCGTACCGTCAGTGAATAGCGGCTGTGCCAGTGCAATTTCTGAAACAGCGTTTCATTCTGTTGCTGCACTTGCGCAAAAAATTGCGCGCAACCCATGCCATTGGCGCTGCCCACCGCCAGCTTGATCAACGCAGCGCCGATACCGGCGTGATGACGGAACGTTCGGCTGACCGCCAGACGCGATCCCCACCACACACCGGCGCTGTATTGGTGAATGCGCACGGTGCCGACCACTTTGTCAGGCCAGCCACCGTGATTGGCAATCGCCACGATACATTGGGCCTGGCTATCCAGCTCATCCCGATCGCTTTGCTCGAACAGACCTTGTTCCTGGCAGAACACATCGCGGCGCAGCGCCAATGCCTGTTGAATTTCCCAATCCAGACTGGCCCACTTCACGGTGAAATCGGAATAGTGTTCGGGAAAATGCACGGCAGACATGTTATGCCTCCTGTGCGATGGCAGTGTGGGAAGTGGGTTTTGTGTTGGTCGATGATGGGTGTCGTGATTCGTAACTTTTCAGCGACGAACAGGCACCGCAACGTGCGCACCCGGCGCTGACTTTTTCCGATATCAGATCACCTTTCACCAACATCTGCGCCAGCGGCTCCAGAATGGCATGCATGAACGCACTGTCCGGTGCGGAATGATGTTCCAGCGCGGTGCCCGCGATCGGTACGAACGGCACCACAAACGGATACACGCCCAATGCAATCAGCTGCTCGCACATCGACAGAATTTCGTCCTGCGTGTCGCCGAGCCCCGCCAGAATATAGGTGGTCACCTGGCCGCGGCCGAACAACGGCACCGCATAGGAAAATGCGCGCATATATTCGTCCACCGAAATATTGGCTTTGCTCGGCATGATGCTACGGCGCACGTCGGGATTGATCACTTCAAGATGCAGACCCAATGCATCGGCACCGGCCATTTTTAGCGCATTCAGCCAATGCAGATCCTTGGGTGGTTCGCATTGCACCTGGATGGGAATATCAACGGCCGCTTTACAGCCCGTACGCTGTCGCACAGCACGGTGGCGCCGCGATCGTGGGTGGCGGGGGTGCCGGTCGTCATCACCATGTGCTTGACGCCGTCCAGTTCCACCGCGGCCTTTGCCACTTCCGCCAATTGCTGCGGTGTTTTGTGTGCGATGGTTTTGCCAGCCGCCAGCGACTGGCCGATGGCGCAAAACTGGCATGCGGTATCCGGCTGATCGTAGCGGATGCAATTCTGCAGCACGGTGGTGGCCAGCACGTCGGTGCTGTGTAGCGTAGCAATATGGGAATAGGGAATGCCATCCGCCGTTTTCAAATCGTAAAAGCGCGGCTTTGCGGCGAAGCTGATATCCACCAGCGGAATGCCGTTGCGCTTCAGTCGTGGCAACGAAGACGTGGCGTCCAGCGTGAACGGAGAATGCTGCGCACTGTGGGTATGCACGGGAATCATCAGCGTCTGGCCGTCGATCACGATAGCCTGGTGATCGCTGGGCCCGGCGCCGCCTTTGCGTGTGAGCGGCAGATCCGCCGGTTGCGTCAACCGAATACCCTGCGTTTGTAGTTCAGTGAGCAGATGCTGTTTCGATACGGTCATGGAAAATGTCCTCACTCACAGGGGATTGCAACATTGCATCGGATTGAAGGTGACGCCCGGGTTCATCACGAATCAGCAGCGTCAGCAATTCTGGCCGCGAATAATGGCCGACGGAATCCATCATGCGTTTGCGTTTGGTGATCAGTTTCATATCCAGATCGGCGATTACCAGACCTTCACCCTCGGTGAGCGGCGTTGCCAAGTGCACACCTTCCGGCGAAATGATGGCGGTGTTGCAACCATGACGCAGGCCCTTGTGCAGGGATTCGTCCGGCGTGATTCGAACAATCTGTTCGTCGGTGAGCCAGCCAGTGGCATTCACCACAAAACAGCCGGACTCCAGCGCGTGATGACGGATAGTCGCTTCAATCTGATCGCCGAAAATCGGGCCGACTAAAGAGCCGGGAAACTGGCTGCAATGAATTTCTTCGTGCTGCGTCATTAGTGCGTAGCGCGCCAACGGGTTGTAATGTTCCCAGCAAGCCAGCGCGCCGATCGTGCCCACTTTCGTTTGCGCTACCTTCAGGCCGGACGCATCGCCCTGGCCCCAGATCATGCGCTCGTGATAAGTGGGCGTGATTTTTCTCCGTTTCAGCACCAGACGGCCATCGGCGTCGAACACCAGTTGTGTGTTGTACAGCGTGCCATGATCACGTTCGTTCACGCCCACCACCGCCACCATGCCGTGTTTTTTTGCGCGCTCGGCTAACGCAGCAGTGGTGGGGCTTGGCACAACCACCGCGTTCTCGTACAGCCGCAAATGTTCCGCGCCGCATTTCATCGGCGGATACACAAACGAAAAATACGGGTAATACGGCAGAAAAGTTTCCGGAAAGACGATCAGCTCAACACCTTTGGCGGCGGCCTCATCCATGCAGTCCAGAACCTTGTGCAAGGTGCCATCCGCCGTCTCCAGATCCGGAGCCAGTTGCGCGGCGGCGGCGCGAACGATACGTGACGCTGACATGGGCTACCTCACACCGTCCAGGTGTCGATGATCACGGCGTTGGCGCGGATATGCAGCAGTTTCAGATCCAGCACGTCCAGCGGATTGATTGGGCGAATGCCTTCAATCAGCGATGGTTCGCCGTGACCGTACAGCGCCTGCAATGCAAACCGGCACGCGAACACCTTGCCGCCTTCGGCCATGAATTTTTTCAACTGATTATTGAAGTTCTGGTGCCCTGGAAACGCTTCGTCCCCCAGGGTGGGAAATCCGCGCTGCACGCCCAGGGTGACACCAGGTCCATACAGCAGGATCGAGGTTTCGAAACCTTTGCGCTGCAGCCGCGTGGCCTGCAACATATTCACGAAGCCGATGGAGCCTTCGAACGCCACGGTGTGAAAGGTGACCAGCGCTTTTTCGCCCGGCAGTGCTTTGACGTCCTCAAATACTTTCTCTTCGTAATCGACAAAGAAATCCCCATTTTTATGCATCGGTTTTTCGACGGTCGGCATGATCGTATCCTCTTGGTGAAGCGGTTTTGTTGAATTCCGGTATGCGCCGGCTGTATTACAACGCCAATGCCAGTGCGAAATTCCACGAATGCAATCAAAGTGCGATCAAGCACGCTGCTCAAAATGTGCGATGAGGTAAAATTTCTTGCTGACGCAGAAAGAGAGTGAAACGGAACGTATTTAGGCGGGCTATTTCGCACTGTGGGCGGGCAAATAGCGTCTGGAATGATTCGAAATGTTGCACGATCTGACTGGCCATTGATCGCATTTTCATGCAATCAATGGCTTGGTAAACAGCGGAATTCCGTTGGAATGGTAACTGCAAGGGTACGTGGAGACATTCAAAGACCAAGAGGCCCGACTATCATGCCGCTGGAAAAGTACCGCCACTGGGTCAGCGCCCTTCATTCTGACAACAAGCGTCCGGCGTATCTGATGATCGCTGATTTAATTGAGGCCGACATCGACAAGGGTTTTCTGCAGGCGCGTGACCGACTGCCACCGTTGCGGGATCTGGCGGATCTGTTGTCGCTGAATTACACCACCGTTACGCGCGCGTACAAGGAAGCCTCCAATCGCGGTTTGATCGATTCGCATCCGGGCTCCGGTTCCTACATCAAGGGCAAGGCCTCCATGTTGCCGCTGCGTAACGGCAGCAATGTGGAAATGACCATGAATCTGCCGCCGGAAATTGATGATGCCACCACGCTGCAACGGATTCGCGACGACGTGAACAACGTGCTGCAAGGCAAGGCACTGACCGCATTGCTGCGTTATCAGGATTTCGGGGGCGGCCCCGCGGACAAGGAAGCGGGTGCATTACTGTTGGGGGAATTGCTGCCGCGTCCGGACGTGGAGCGCATTCTGGTGTGTCCGGGGATTCACAGTGCGCTGTTGGCGTTGTTGTCATTGCTGTGTGGAAAAAATGGCACTCTGTGCGTGGGGCAGCTGGTATATCCCGGATTGAAAGCCATCGCCGCGCAGATCGGTGTGCAACTGATTGCGGTGGAATGCGATCAGGATGGCCCCCGCATCCGCGCGCTGGAAGCACTGTGCAAATCCCAGCAGATTCAGGCGCTGTATTTGAATCCCACCATCCAGAATCCCACCACGCTAACGATGCCGCAGCGACGGCGCGAAGCCATTGCCGATCTGGCGCTACGCTATAGCCTGCCCATTATTGAGGACGACGCTTACGGCTGGGTGCCGGAACGCACGGCGGACCCGGTGGCGGCGCTGGTGCCAGAACTGACCTGGTATGTGAACGGTTTGTCGAAATGCTTTGGCGCGGGTTGTCGCACGGCTTATCTGTATGCGCCCAATAAAATTCAGACTCAGCGAGCCGCCGGCGCGTTACGGGCCTTATCCGTAATGGCCAGCCCGATTACCAGCGCACTGGCCACACGCTGGATTCAGAACGGTACCGTGCATCGCGTGCGTGTGGCCCAGCGGCAACAATCCCGGGAACGACAACAGTTGGCACGTGGCATTTTGAATGCGCATCACCCGCTGGCCAATCCGGATGGATTTCATCTATGGCTGCCGCTCCCCAAAACGCTGGCGACGAATCCATCCGACGTGGCGGTGTTTCTGCGCAATCATGGCATCAGCGCCGTGGCCGCCGCCGCGTTCTGCACCGATAACAATCCGCCTGCGGCTTTGCGTTTATGTCTGGGTGGCCCTGTGAGTCTGCCGGAACTGGAGCAGCGATTGCTGCTGTTGCAGGATGTATTGCAGGAATCGGTGAATTTCAACCTGATCTGATGGGCGTTATTTTCCCGCTACGTCAAACGGAAACACTACTGGCACCAGCGCAAGCGTCACTACCATCATGATCAGCGTGAAAGGCACGCCGATACGCACGAAATCCATGAAGCGGTAATTGCCGGGCCCCACCACCAGCGTATTCACCGGTGAGGAAACCGGCGTCATAAACGCAGCCGACGCCGCCAGCGCGACGGTCATCGCGAACGGGTAGGGTGACAATCCCGTTTCTGCCGCCACTGCCAGCGCCACCGGCGCCATCAGTACCGCAGTGGCGGTGTTGGAAATAAATAATCCGAGCAGCGCCGTAACCGCAAAAATAGCCGCCAGCAGCATGCGTGGGCTGGCATCCCCCAGTGCGGCTCGCAATGCCTCCGCCGCCAGATCGATACCGCCGCTTTTCTGCAACGCCAGCGAAAAAGGCAGCATGCCGACGATCAGGATCAAACTCTGCCAGTGAATTGATCGGTACGCGCTGTTCATGTCGATGCACTTGAATAGTCCCAGCAGCAGACAGCCGATAAACGCGGCCTGCACATTGGGCACCACGCCTGACACCATCAACGCTACAACCAATCCCAGAATTGCCACGGCATAGGACGCGCGTTTGGGTTCGGGTACCACATCATCCAGTTCTGCCGGCACATTCAGCACGATCAAATCGTTTCGATTGCTCTGCAGGCGATGAATGGCGCGCCACGATCCCACCACCAACAAGGTGTCGCCCATCCGCAGCGGTTCTTCCAGCACGTTGCCTTCATGCGCCGTCTGGCCGCGCTTCAAACCAATCACGGAAAGATTGTATTCAGTACGAAATGCCGCCTTCACTAGGGTTTTGCCAATCAAGCTCGAGTTCGTTGGAATCATCAGCTCGGCCATGCCGATGACCTGCGAATGATCAGTAAAATAATTGCCGGACATCGGCAGCGGATTCAACGCGGCAAGCTGACATAGCGGGTCGATATTCTTGGCATCACGCACATCCAGAAACAGAACGTCACTCGCCTGTAACTCGGTGCTAGCCAAGGGCTGGATCAGAATGGATGAAAAACGCTGGTGACGTTCGATAGCGATAATATTGATGCCGGACGTAGCGCGGAGATCGAGCGCATCCAGACGCTTGCCCACCCAGGGTGAT
>DATLII010000590.1:0-5189 GCA_035539495.1 Dongiaceae bacterium | reverse complement strand
CATCATAAGCCACCCGTAACGTCACGCTGCCGCGCTCGGTAAATTTCAGCGCGTTGCCCAGCAGGTTCAGGATGACCTGTTTCAGTCGCGTGCAATCGGTGACGATGATTTTCGGCAACGGCAAGTGCAGATCCAGTTTGAATTCCAGCCCCTTGGCGCTGAGGCGCTTGCCAAATACGGATTGGATTTCATTGACCAAATCCATTAAATCGGTAGATAGCTGCTCCAATTCCAGCTTGCCGGATTCAATTTTTGAAAGATCGAGAATGTCGTTGATGATGTCCAGCAGGTGGTGGCTGCTACGCACGATGGTATCGACGGATTCGCGGAATTCCTGGCCGCTGAGATTTTCGACGAGCACTTCTTCGGCGAAACCGATGATGGCGGTGAGTGGTGTGCGGATCTCGTGGCTCATGTTGGCCAGGAACGCGCTTTTGGCACTGGTAGCCGCTTCGGCCTGACGTTGTGCCAGTTCTGCCTGCTCCCGCGCTTTGGATTCACTGATGTTGTGCAGCACACCGTCGAAGCGGCGTTGATTGTCGTGGTGGGTAGCACGCAGCGACAGACTGACCCACAAAACGCGACCCGCCGCTCCCTGCAACTGACATTCGAACGCTTGCACTTGATCAGTCTGCCGCAACAACTGTTGCAGCCGGTCGCGAGCTTTGGGATCGAGGAAGCGGGTCCACAGGGATGCTTCCGCTGTTTCAGGTAACCTCAGACCCAGCAGCGTGGCGCAGGCCGGATTGCATTGCAGAAGCTGGCCGTTCTCGGCCATTTCGAAAATACCATCGAGGGATTTTTCGTACAGATCGCGGTACTGCGCCATGTGCTCCACGGTTTTTTGCTGAGCGCTGATGATGTCTTTCTGCATGTGACTGATGCGATCCGACAATGCCACCGACAGCGCCAGCACCTGAATGGCCAACCCGATTTCCGCCGCGTGAATAGTGATGGGATTCATCGGCAGCGCGCCCAAGGTGGCAAAAATCAGAATCACGCCGCCACCCAAAAATACAAACCAGCCCAGTACAAACAATTTCGCCAGCCGCATTTTGTTGAGCCAGCAATCGATACCCACCGCGTATTGCGTGAGAAACGCGATTAACAGAATCCACAACGCGCAGTACAGCGATTGTTGTTCCGGCAGGATGAACGAAATGATGGCGCCCACCACCGAGAGTGCCACCCAGAAACTCAGGCAGCGGTGCAGCAACGGCGTGTTCAGCCGCGTTTGCAGGAAATTCTGGGTAAACAGAATCGAAAAAATCGACAGCAGGTTATCCAGCAGCGGCCGCATGACGGAATTGACTTCCGGCCATTCCGGCCACAGATACTGAAACGCGATGCCGGATGCATACGCGCGATGCAGCGCGCCACTGGACAACATGCCCACGTAATACAGATAGCTGATGTTCTGCACGCGCCAGCCGATCAGAATGTTGTAGATCGCCATGATCAGACTGAGGCCGAACAGCGCGCCGTAGAACAGCGTCACTTCGTTCTGTTCCACGTAGTACTGACGCGGCGTCCAGATTCTTAGCGGCAGCTGCATGGTGCTGGCGGTATCGATGCGAATCCAGAATTCGTGCACATCGCCTGGCTTGATCGCGACTGGCAGCACGAAGGTAGGCCCGGGGAATGGACGTTGCGCGAAGGGAAGGTTGTCACCCATATGCTGAGTGGCGACGAAATTGCCATTGACGAAATGGTGTACCTGGATGTCATCCAGGATGGAATCCATGATGTCGAGGTAGAGAATGGGATGCGTGGTGGTGTCGAAAGCGGCATCCACTTCCAGCAGCACGCGAAACCAGTGTGCCGGTTGCGCCACGCCGGCGTTGAATTCATCTGCCGCACGGTGAAAGCGGTTCTGCACATAGAAATTGCGCGCCTGCTCCAGCGTTGCCGTGCGGCTGTCATCGCGGAAGTACCAAACCGGCGGACGGAATTCGCCGTCGGCCAACGCGCTGGTGGTTAAGGTGTAGTTACTGGCCGCCCACGCGCATGGCAGCGGTGACAGCCAGCCGGCGATCAACACCAGCCATAACAAAACACCGGATCGTTGCAACATGGAAAAGCTCAGGAACCTAAAAAATCTAAGGGCGCGTATGCATGATAAAACCAATGCTTTAACGCTAGCCAACCGGTTCGCGACTGGCTAGTCATATATTCACCGGATTGTGGTGATCGCCGGAGCCGAAGCACCACGTGTATCGTTTTGTTTTCGCAACACAAAACAGGCCACAGCGGGCAACAACCAAAGCGAGCCGATCATATTCCACAGGAACATGAAGGTGAGCAGCAGGCCCATATCCGATTGGAATTTGATGCCGGAAAAAATCCAGAATCCCACGCTGAGACTAAGGGTCAGGCAGGTGAGCACAATCGACCGACCGGTGCTGCGCAATGTTTCGCGATAGGCATCGCGCAAGGCCAAACCGGCCGCTAGAAAACGCATCAGCTTGGCGTAGAGATAAATGCCGTAATCCACGCCGATGCCCACACCCAACGCAATAACCGGCAACGTGCCCACTTTCACGCCGATGCCCCGCAGCGCCATCAGGCCCTCGCACAACACCGACGTCAACACCAACGGCAACATGGTGCACAACACCGACTGCCAACTGCGGAATGACAGCAACACCATCAAAGCCACCACGCCATACACCAACCACAAAATGCGCAATTGCGCGCGGGCGATAGTCTGGTTGGTGGCGGCCTCCACTCCCGCACTACCGGATGCCAGCACGAAGCGCGCAACGTCGCTGTCGTTCTCGCGGGCAAAAGATTCCGCTGCTTGCACTGCACGTTCCAGTGTCGCTGCGCGGTGATCGTCGAGAAACACAAATACCGGCACCAGCGTGCACGCCACGTTGGTAAAACCGGCCGGCAAATAAATCATGCTGCCATTGAGAATCTCGGGAACCTGCGGCACCGACGACCATTTCAGATTGCCTTCGTTGAACCCCGTCACGACGTGCTTCGCTACCGTCACCAGTGACGCGGTGGAATTCACACCTTCCACATCTTCCATATGCCCCATGAAGCGATCGATGCGGCTCAACACTGGATAGCCGGAACATTGCATGGGCGCGGTTTCCACCATCACCACTAATACATCGGCGCTGACGGAATAATTGGTCGTGATGAATGCGTTATCGCGGTTGTAGCGGGAATCCGGGCGCAGTTCGGGAGCGCCTGCATCCAGATCGCCAATTTGCAGATCCTGGCGGAAATGCCAGCCCACCGCAGTCAGCAACAGCGCCACCAGCAGCGACACCAGCGCGGCTGGGCGCTCCGTCAGATGAGACATCCACTGCCACAATGGAAACACTTTCTGCACTTGCTGCGACCGATGCCGAACCGCCGCCGGGCTGACCCCGATGTACGACATCACCACCGGCGCAAACACCAGCTTGGTGAAAATAATGACCGCCACGCCGACGCTGGCGGTAATGGCCAGCTCGCGAATCACGCCGATATCGACGAACCACAGCGTAATAAAACCGATGGCATCGCTGAGCAGCGCCAACAAGCCCGCTACAAATAATGAACGAAACGTATGCCGCGATGCGTCCATGGTGGAATCGCCCCGCGCCACCCGCAGCATCATTTCATTGGTGTACTGCACGCCGTGGCTAACAGAAATGGCGAACACCAGGAACGGCACCAGCATGGAATAGGGATCGATGCCGAACTGGATCGGTTCCAACGTGGGATACTGTTCGATCAGCGCGCGCCACAGATCTCCCTGACGGAATTCCAGCATGGCTTTGCGCAACAAACTCACGATACCCAGCTGCCACACCACCGCCATGACCGCGCCGACCACGATCACCGCCGCACTGCGCACACAGCGACTATCAAGCACCAGCAGGTGAAATGTGATGATCAGCATGGCGACAAAAAACACTAGCACACTTTTCACCGCATCAATCAGATCGCCGATCTTCTTGGCAAACCCGATCACATGGATTTTTACATCGTCCGTTTCAAAGCGCTCGCGAATACCGGTTTCGATCTGTTCCGACAGCAGCTTGTAATCGATTTTCTTGTTGGGATCGCGACTGTCTTCGTCGAACTCGATCAAGGGCAGGTAAACGATGGCAGAACGCAGATCGTCCGCCACCAATACACCGAGGTGATCGGACTTGAGCACGTTCTGCCGCACCTGCTCCAATGCCTCGGGAGAGCCGTCGTATTGCGGTGGAATCACTTCGCCGCCGCGAATACCGTCCACATCCACTTCCGACCAGCGCACGTTGGCGGTCCAAAGGGATTTCATCCGCCCCTTGTCCACCCCCGGCAGATAAAATGCTTCGTCGGACACCTGGCGCAGGATTTCCAGGAATTCCCTGTCGAAAATCTCGCCGCGGGTATTTTCCACCGCGATGCGGATGTCGTTGCCCAGACTGAGATCATCGCGATGACGAAAAAAATTGCGGATGTATTCGTGGCCGAGGGGCACCATTTTCTTCAGGTTGCTGTCCACCTCGATGTCGTATACCTGGTAGCCAAAAAAAATCGTCAGCACCAACATCAGCAACAGGATGGGCGCGCGCAGACCAAAGACGATTTTTTCCAACAAGTGCTCGGTGTTCGACATGATGCCGGCCAGTGGACAGACGACGATGCTTCAAGCATAGCTGTCTGCCACTAACCTGCCTGCCATCAACGTGGCAGGCGCAAAGATTTAACGCGGCTCCAATACCAGTGTGCAAATTCGGCCAGAGAGGGTGCCAGCCGCCGTGGGCGGCAAGTCAATGCGTTCGTGATCGAAAGACGCCTCTTCCACCAGATATTGCTTGATAGCCTGGGCCCGCTGCTCCGCCAGCGTCAGCAAATCCTGCGCAGGCAATGTCTGGCGCGCGGCCACATCGGACCACATCTGCTGGAAGACCGCTTGCTGCAGCGCATCGCCCTGCAAATCCGGTTGCGCTTTGCGCAATTCTGCTTCGCGATCACTGGCATCGGGCAGATCCAGATCATCCGACAGATCTTCCAGCTCATCGCGGTTGTCTTCGTCTTCCAACCAGTCCTCCGGATCCATATCGGTGACCGATTGGTCTTGCGCCATAGCCACCGCTGCCAGCACCTGCTGCTTTTGCAACGCAGCGCCGTCCTCTGCTTCCAACGCATTGCCATTGATGTTGAGGTCGATCTCCGGGCGCTGTTCCAACGCTTTA
>DATLII010000589.1:0-1689 GCA_035539495.1 Dongiaceae bacterium | reverse complement strand
GCGTAACGCTGCGGCGGCCAGCACCGTCCGAGCAGGATCAGCAGCGCTATCGCGATTATTTCCGTTGCCCGGTGGAATTCGGCAGCCATGAATGGGCGCTGCATTTTCACAAAAGTGATGTGCTCGCCACACTGCCCGGTGCCAATCACGAACTGGCGCTGATCAATGATCGCGTGGTGATGGAATATCTGGCACGACTGGAAAAGGCCGATCTGGTGAGCCAGGTGCGTACTCACATCGTGAAACTGCTGGCGTCCGGCGATTGCAGCAAAGAGCGAGTGGCCGCACGCCTGCACATGAGCGCGCGCAACCTGCAGCACAAGCTCGACCAGCAAGGCACTGGCTACCAGGACATTCTGGATCAAACCCGGCAGGATCTGGCGATCCAATACATGGCCAACCAGCACACCTCCATCAGCGAGATCACTTATTTGCTGGGCTTTTCCGACACCAGTAATTTCGCTCGCGCGTTCAAACGCTGGACCGGCCAGGCACCACGGGATTTTCGCAGCGGCAATCTGGCCTCATCTATTTCTGCATCAGGATTTTCCAAATCAGGACTTCCCGTTGCAGGATCGCACGCGCAAGGGAAACATCATGACTGAGCCGGTAATGCTGACCCGCCGTGAAGGTGCCACTGTCTGGCTGACACTGAATCGGCCGCAAGCCATGAACGCGCTGAGCTTCGATCTGGTGGACGCATTGCTGCCGGAATTGCACCGTCTGCGTGACGACAACGATGTGCGTGTACTGGTCATCACGGGCTCCGGCAAAGCCTTTTGTGCCGGCGCCGATCTGAAAAATCTGAATGAAGCCCGCGCGCCCGGTGAACTGGATGTGCTCGACCGGGTGGTGGAACTACTGGATTTTCTGCGTGAATTCCCCAAACCGGTGATTGCGGCGGTGAACGGACTGGCGCTGGCGGGTGGCATGGAATTGATGCTGTGCTGCGATCTGATTTATGCCGGCGAAAGCGCGCGCATTGGCGACGCTCACTGTAATTACGGCATCGTGCCCGGCGGTGGCGGCGCTGCCATTCTGCCGCGCCTGTTGCCGCTTCCCATCGCAAAGTACTTGTTGTTTACCGGTGAATTTCTGCCGGCTCGGCAACTGCTGCAATACGGTCTGCTCAATGATGTAGTGGCAGACGATCAGCTGCATGACACTGTGGCTACCGTGGCCGCCGTTATTGCCAGTAAAAGCCCCATCGGCCTGTCGCGCACCAAACGGGTAGCGAATGAAGCATTGGATAAAACCGCTGCCGACGCACTGCGTGACGAACGCCTGGCGTCGCGGGATCAGTTCCGCTCCTGGGATTTCCGCGAAGGCATCACCGCATTCCTGGAAAAGCGCAAGCCTGAATTCAAAGGCTATTGAAGTGGCCGCTGAAACGGCTCTTGAAACGGTTCGTGAAACGAGAAGTCTCTAATGGCGTGGAAAAACCTGTACATCGTGGGCATTGGCATGACGACCTTCGGCCGCCACCGGGATCTGTCGCTCAAGCAACTGACCGCCATTGCTGTGCAGGAAGCCCTGCAAGACGCCGTTGTGGATCGCAACGCCATCGATGAAATTCATTTCGGCAATTGCGTGCAAGGCTATATGGATGGCCAGCACATGATTCGCGGCCACGCCATTTTTCTGGAACAGGGCTTTCAGGGCGTGCCCATTTTCAATCTGGAAAGCGGC
>DATLII010000588.1:0-2882 GCA_035539495.1 Dongiaceae bacterium | reverse complement strand
GATGAAAATACCGAACTCACGCACGAACACCAGATCGGTGTAGGACAGAGACAGGAAGCCAAAGAAGTCGGTGAGGCTGGTCATGAACATCGGCAGCATCAAATGCCGCAGCGCCACTTTGACGGATTCCTCGCGACCGTGAGTGTTAAGCTGGCCGTAATATTCCGTCAGGTAGTGAATCGAATCCGCCACGGCGATGGTCATCAAAAACACCGGCAAACTCGCGGTCACGATATTCACGTCGATACCGAACATTGCCATGAAACCCATGGTCCAGAGCGTGGACAGGGTACACACGGTCATGGTTAGCACCACTGCTTGCACACGACGGAAGCTGATGAACAGGATCAAGCAGATCACGGTGGACACCAGCGGGAAGAACAGCATGTTGTCCTGCTGAATGACCTGCGCGATCTGGGAGGCAACCATCGGCGGACCGGAGAAATGCAGTTGCGCATCGCCGCCAGTGGCGTCCAGCGTTTTCTCGATGGCAGCGTACACGTCCTGCATGGTGGGCGCGTCGTCTTCGTGTACGTTCAGCTCTACCTGCATGTTGGTTGCGTTGCCGTCGGCAGACACAATCACACCCACCAGCAACGGATTGGACAGGATGTGTTGTTTCAACGCCTGCAGGCCGGCGCTGTCGGTGGGAATGGTTTGAATCAGCGAATCGATTTCCAGATCGTCGCCATCTACACGGATATCTTCCACGGTGAATAGGCTGCGCACGCGCTTCACCGGCCGCGCTTTGATGATGATCTGCTCGATCTTTTCCAGCTGTTTCGGTGTCAGGCTGTTGGTGGCTTTGCCGTGGGCGATCAATTCGCGCAGCGGTTCAACGTCATCCAGACCCAGGCCGTTTTCCGCTACACGGGCCACGATTTCTTTCGCAGTGGTATCGTCGCCGGCCATATCGCGCAGGCGCTCAAGATCACTCTCATCGGCGAACGAAATGCGTTCCAGTTGCTGGGTCAGCTGTTGTACACGCTCCAGGTTTGCCTGGGTGAAAATGCCGTTCCTTTCGTCCACCAATGCCACGAACGCCTGTTCTTCGGTGTTAGTGAAGATGCTTTTGATTTCGGCTTCGGTAACGCGCACCGGGTGATCGGCGGAAATGAAATAAGGAGTGGCATTGATGCCGATGTTCACCAGAAACAAGCTGAAGAAAACGGTGAAGCCCGCGATCAGGCCCAGCACCAGATGACGATACTGCGTCACCCAGGTCAGATAGGCTTCCATGAAGGCGGCGGCGCGGGGCTTGGGCAGGAAACGGCCGGTGCGGGTAATGAAATCGCGATATTCTGCGCCAAAACTGGATTGGCTCAGGTTGCGTTCTTCACGGGCAGCGGTGCCATTTAGAATCAGGATCTGGTACGCCAGCAGCAACGCCTGGAACCAATGCGGCACGATCAGCAGCGCAGCGGTGTGGGCAACGATGAACGATGTATAGAAAGGATGACGGATAAAACGATAGGCGCCCCAGGTGACGATGCTGCGTGGTGCGTCGTTGTCCTGATGCCACAGCGCTAACGGAATGCGGTGGGTGCCAATGGTGAGCGAGATCAGGGCGATGGAGCAGCAGCTCAGCAGCACACCCAGTGTTCTCATGCTGGAATAGAATTCGTTGTCAAACGGCAGCGTGGGCTGCAAATAACCCCAGTACACGCCGAAGAGCGGGATTGGCCACAAGAACAACGGAAGCCCCGTAATAAACCACATCAGGTTGAACGAGCCGTCCTTGCGGAAGAAAAAGGCGGGGGTGGCCCCAATAAAAAGAAAATTGAAGGTCAATAAAATGACCGCAGACAATTCCACGCAGTACTCCTTCCGTGCTGAATGTTAATTACGGCTACGATTAATATTACGAATACGAAACTGACAATTTCTGCTGCACCAGCGGTGCTTTCACTTTACCGGTGCGGGTTTTGGGCAATTCATCCAGCTGCACGATCACTTGTACCGGCCGTTTGTAGGATGACAGTTCCCGGCACAGCCGCTGCACTTCCTGCTCGCACAGGGTTTGCAATTCCGCCAGATTGTTGGCTTCACGCAATTGGGTTTGCGGCACGATCACCGCGCTAACCTGCTCGGTAAGTTTGCCCGGTAATGACGGATGTGGCACTTTCAATCCGGTCACGCACAGTTCCTGAAACATCAGACTGGCAGATAAGGCTTTTTCCACTTCCTCCGGATACACCTTCTTGCCGCCATCCAGCACGATCAAATTTTTCTTGCGGCCGGTAATATGCAGATAACCGTCGTCGCTCATATAGCCCAGATCGCCGGTATGAAACCAGTCCTGCGCATCAATGGCTTCGCGCGTGTACGCGCGATCCTTGTAATAGCCATTCATGATGCAGGGGCCTTGAATCAGAATCTCGCCAATCTGTTCACCGGGTGTAGCATCGACGCGAATCGCGCAACCCGGCATCGGGCGACCCACCGACCCGCGTTTGATTTGCCCAGGTGAATTAACGGCTGCCACCGGACTGGTTTCGGTCAGACCATAACCTTGCCAGGCATGAACGCCCAGATTTTCGAAAAATGCTAGCGTAGAAGGATCCAGCGTGGCACCCCCCACAATCAACGTATTCAGCTTCGGTCCCAGTTCGCTGAGGATGAAACCATTCAGCAGTCGCCGTAACGGCCGCACCGTGGCCAGATTGGAGACTTGCTGCAGCGTTCGCAGCAACAGCGCACCGCGCTCGCCGAAACGGGCGGTGAAATTACGTTCGATGCCCTTGCGGATCATATCCATTAATAGCGGCACCACGATCATATGTGTCACGCCCCGCTGTTTGAGCGCGTCTTTTATTTCGTTGGGCAGAATCGAGTTCAGATAATTGATATGAGCACCACTGGCGAACGCGGCAAGAAAACCG
>DATLII010000587.1:0-3963 GCA_035539495.1 Dongiaceae bacterium | reverse complement strand
TGTTCAAGGTGTTGCGCAGTCTATTTCATCACCCGCTTCACCGCCAGCAGCAGGCGGGCGTCCAGCAGGGGTTTTTCCAGGAAGTCGGCGGCGCCCGCGCGCATGGCTTCCACTGCCAGGGGCACGCCGCCCTGGTTGGCGGTGACGATGGCGGGAATGGCGATACCCCGTTCACGCAATTGAAGCAGCAGGGCGACACCGCCAGGTGTTCCCAGCCCCGATGCTCCTGATTTCGATGCCCCCAGTTCTGATGCCAGCACCAGGCAGCCCGAGGTGATGCCGGGGGCCGCGTTCAGGAAGGCCAGCGGGGAGTCGAAGGTTTCCACTACGTGATCGACGGATTGCAGCAGCAGCTGGATGGAATCCCGCACCGCTTCGTCGTCGTCCACCACATACACCTTGGGTTGCTGAGTTGCTGCGTCTGTCATGATTGCTCGCTTAATCCACGCACCCCATTTTCGACCAGGGCAGGAAGAGTGAACTGGAAAATGCTGCCGCCGGCGGGATGGGGCTGAAACGTCAGTTGGCCACCATGTGCCTGCACGATGCTGCGGCAGATCGGCAGCCCCATGCCCATGCCGGCGGCCTTGGTGGTGAAGAAGGGCGTGAACAACTGATCGCGGTGCTGTTCCTGCACGCCGCAGCCTCGGTCCAGTACTTCAAATAGCACCTGTGCTTCGCCTTCTATTCGGGCCCGTATCCGTACCGGCTCATGGCTGCCGGCCGCTTCGGTTGCATCCATGGCGTTCAGCAGCAGATTCAGCAGCACTTGCTGAATTTGCACGGTATCGATCATCAGCGTGGGTAATTTATCCGGCAGTTCCTGCAGGATCTCGATGTTGCGTCGGCCGGTATCGGTCTGCAGAAATTGCACGACGCTGGCTACGAGTTCCGCTGGATGGGCCAGCGCCTGTTCCCGGTCCTGCCGGCTGACGAAACTGCGCATCTGGCGGATCACCGCTGCGGCCCGTTCTGCCTGTTTGGCGATTTTGTCCAGCACGCTGTCCAGCTCGGCGGTGGCACCTTTTTCCTGCAAACGGCGAGCGGCCTGGGCGTAGGTGGCGATCGCGGTCAGAGGCTGGTTGATCTCATGCGCGATGCCCGAAGCCATTTCCCCCAATGTGCTGAGGCGGGTGACATGGGCCAGACGGCGGTGCAGCTCCTGCACTTCCTTGCGTTCGCTAACGTCGCGGATGATGCCGACGAAAAACCGGGCGTTGCCTTCCTTCACCTCGCCCACCGACAGGTCGATGGGAAATTCACTGCCGTCCTGGCGTCGAGCCAAGGCTTCGCGGCCGATGCCAATGATGCGAGCTTCGCCGGTGGCGTTGTAGTGCGCCAGGTACTGATCATGCTCGCCGGCATAGGGTTGTGGCATTAGCAGGCTGACATTTTTCTGCAGCACGTCTTGTGCGGGGTAGCCAAACAGCCGTTCCGCCGCGGGATTGAATTCCTGAATCTGGCCTCGGTGGTCGATCACGATGATGGCGTCCACCGCGGCGTCCATGAGGGCGGCAAAGCGGGATGGCTTTTCATGCAAATGCGGGCGGAGCGTGTCGGTCATGGCGACGGCCTGTGCGTGTTGAAGCCCATGTGGGGCCTGCAGAGTCTATAACGATGGCCGATTGGCTCCAACCCGGTCAGGTACTGGGCAGGGAATAGGTATTTTCCGCAATGACCCTAGGTACAAGCGCGAATACAGCCGTTGTGGTTGGCTGACTAGACTGCAGTCAGGACACAGACCTTCACTGAGGATTTCCCATGCAAGCAGCCCTGGCCACCACCGGTATGACACGACCTGTCGCTTCCCTGATTCCATTCCAAGCCGAAGCGGTCGTGACAGGAGCCGGTTGCGGCGAATGCGTACTGGGTAAGCTGTGTCTGCCGCGTATTTTCACCGGCTTGAGCCCGGACAGTATGCGTGGCCACCTGAATAATCTGGTGCGGCAGAACAAGGCGCTGCTGCGGCGCAAAGAAACATTGTTCCGGCAGGGACATGAATTCGAGGCGCTGTTTGTGGTGCGCACCGGCGCGGTCAAATCCGTGATGGTGGATGAGAGCGGCGCCGAACATATCACCGGCTTCCATTTGCCGGGTGATGTGGTGGGGCTGGATGGCATCAGCACCGGCCGTTACGCCACCACTGCGATTGCACTGGATACCACGTCCATCTGCACCTTGCCGTTTGCGATGCTGGAAAAAGTCGCGTCCCAGGTGCCTGACTTGCAGCGCCACGTTTTCCGGATCATGGCGGAAGAGATTCAAAAGGATCAGCAAATGATGCTGACCTTGGGTCATCGCACCGCTGAGCAGCGTATGGCGGCTTTCCTGCTGCGGTTGTCGCAGCACTTCCAGCACCGTCATCTGGCGGCGGACAGTTTTCAACTGCCCATGTCGCGGGGTGATATCGGGAATTACCTGGGACTGGCGGTGGAAACCGTGTGCCGTATTTTGACGCGGTTTCAAAAGGCTGGGTTGCTGAATACCAATGGGCGTGGCGTGAGCGATCTCGACCTGGCTGGGTTGCAGGCGATGCTGAGTGCGCCGGCGCGGGAGATTTGACCGGTGCCGATAGTGCTGCCTGAGATCGCCAAAGGTGGCCTGAAGTAAACGGTTGGGGCTTGCGATGACCTCCCGATGGCGCCATGCTTGGCACATCTGTACCGCAGCCGGGCCCCGACCGCGATGAAAACTGTTTCACCCAAGACCAAAGACAAGATCCTCGCCACTAGTCTGCGTTTGTTTAACGAGCGAGGCGAACGCAATGTGTCCACCAATCATATTGCCGCCGAACTGGGAATCAGCCCTGGCAACCTGTACTACCACTTCCGCAACAAGAACGAGATCGTCTACCAGTTGTTCCTGCAGTACCAGGCTGACGTGCAGGGCTTTATGGCCTTGCCCCGCGACCGCGCCGTTACCTACCAGGATAAGGTGCGTTACCTGGAAGCCATTCTGAACAGCATGTGGGATTACCGTTTTCTGCACCGCGATCTGCAGCACCTGTTGCAGGACGACGAGCAATTGCGTCTGGCGTATAACCAGTTTTCCATGCGCACGGTGGCAGACGGTCGCCGCATTCTGCAGGGGATGGCCGATGCCGGTGTGCTGGTGGCGACGCCAGAGCAGATCGACGCGCTGTCGCTGAATATCTGGGTGCTGGTGATCTCGTGGTCGTCGTTCCTGCAATCGATTGCGGTGCAGTGCAACGAACCCAGCGTGACGCGGGAGCGTTTGCAGCGCGCGATCTATCACGTGATCTGTTTGGAAGAGCCTTACGTGTGTGAAGCAGTGCGTCCGCTGTTGCCGGCGTTGAAAAAGCAGTATCTGGGTGATGCGCCAACCGATCCGTTGTCGCTGTTTCCGTCCATGGGCGAGGGGCAGGTGCGGAACGGGTGAGTTTCGATCCCTCATCATGCTTTATTCTTTATTCTTTGCTGATGCATCCAGAAGATAGCGATAAGGAGTTTCTCGATGCAAGGTGGATGTCTGTGCGGCCTCACGCGCTTCAGCGTGGGTATCTCGCGAATCAAAGCCTATCAATGTCACTGTTCCCTTTGTCGCCTGCAAAGTGGAACCGCGTCCAATCTGGGCACGATTGTCGATATTAAGCAATTCGAATGGCTGTCTGGCAGGGATCATATCCAGCGCTGGGTTAAAGACTCGGGATTCACTTCGGATTTCTGTAGCCATTGTGGCTCGCCAGTGCCTAATGAGCTGCGCAGCTTGCCCTATTACTGGGTGCCTGTTGGCACGCTGGATGATGCGGAATCCGTCGACATCATCGCGCATCTTTGCATCCGGTCGAAAGCCAGTTGGGATTCGATTGCGGCGGGAGTTGCGCAGTATGACGAGCTTCCGGATTTTAATGATCTGATTGCAAAATTGAATCCGGCGTAAGTGCGGAAGCCGGAAAATCGCCTGTGCTGTTCAGTGCACGCATACCGCGCATACATAACAAAC
>DATLII010000586.1:0-3318 GCA_035539495.1 Dongiaceae bacterium | reverse complement strand
ATTACGGCCATCCCTGGGATGCGCGCTGCGAGCTGGCGATGGAAGTGCTGGGGCGCATCCTGCATTCCTTCTGAATCACTGCGCGGCGACGCGGGCTGCCGTATTGCGATCGAGGAACAGAATCACATCATCCACCGCCTGATCACGCGCACCTTCCAGCAACACCGTGTGCGGGCTTTTGTAGACGCGGATGTCTTTCTCCGTACTGGCAACCGTGCGGTAGATTTCATAGCTGGATGACAGCGGCACCAGCATGTCGCGCTCGCCGTGCAGCAGCAGTATCGGCTTGTCCAATTCCTTCAGGTTCGGCTCGATGTAATCCATCGCGTCCGCCAGCGTGCTGGCATAAGCCGTCGGCAACCAGCCGTGGGCTACGTACGGGTCCTGCAGTAATTGTTCTTCCACCGCATCATCCTCCACCACCAGGCGAATACCGGTATCGGATTCCACCGCTGGCATTTCCGGCAACACGGCGCCACCCAGCTGCGCCATGCTCAGACCCATGCTCGCCACGAATCCTGGTGCACGCACCCCCAGCAATTTGGGATTGGGTTTGTAGCCGGCCGCGCTGGTGATGATGCCGTCGCACAGGGTGCGATCTTTCAGCGCGGCGTACAGCGCCACGGTGCCACCCAGGCTTTCCCCCATCACAAAGTTGGGTACACCGGGATTGTTGCGCTTGATAGTGTCTAGCAGCACCATCAAATCGTCGGCGTAATCGTAGAAATGAGTGACGAAACCCGCTGCCCCAAAACCGCTGGAACGCCCCCAGCCTTGCATGTCGTAGGCGTACACTCGGTAGCCGGCTGCAGTCAGACGTTGGGCCACCGGCTCATACAGGCCGGAGTGCAGGGCGGTGCCGTGCAGGATCACCACATTGGCTTTGGGTGCGGCAGCCGGGTCCCAACGCCGCACAAACAATTGCAGGCCCTGGTGATTCTGGATGCGGTGTTCGGAATAGCCTTCGCGCCGTTCCAGCGGCGGATCCGTCTTGGGTGGCGCCGACGCGCAACCGGCCAACAGCAGGCAGAACAGGCAATGAAGCAGGACAGAACGCTTCCGTAGCATGACTACATCCTCGATTTCTTATAGTGGCTTTTTAGTATGGGAATGGTGATGGAAAGCGGGACTCAGGCTAGCACCGGCAAAAATCCGCTCGCAATGGCCGAATGGAACAAAATTACTATTTTGTATCGAAACCTCACCACCGGCGTCACCGGCCCGAGATTCTGTCGTCCACCGCCATGGTGGCACCCCCGGTTCAATGCTAGAAGTGCGCAGTGTCTTCACCCCTAATAACGGACTCAGGAGTTCGCAATGAATCTGCAAGGAAAAACCATCGCCGTCACCGGCGCCAGCGGCATGATCGGCGTCTACATCTGTCGCAGCCTGCTACGCGCCGGCGCCCGTGTAATCGGCGTGGTGCGCAATCCGGAAAAGGCGGCCTTCCTGGCCCAGGAAGGGGTGGAATTCCGCAAGGCTGATCTGGCGGACCCAGCAGCGCTGACCCAGGCCTTCACTGGCTGCGACGCCGTGGTGTCGAACGCCGCCATGTACGTGGTGCAGAAAAGCATGCACGCCTGGGCGGAGCACGAGAAAGCTAACCTGGACGGCACCCGCAACGTGCTGGAGGCCGCCCACCAGGCCAACGTGAAACGGGTGGTGCATATCAGCACCTTCGGCATCTACAAGTGGTCGATCTTCCGTACGCTCGACGAACAGTCACCGCAACTGAACGGCGCCCGTCGCCAGGGCGGCCCCTATCGCGCCACCAAGCAAACCAGCGAGGCGCTGGCGTGGGAACTGGCGAACCGCTATGGCATTGCCCTGACCACCTTGCGGCCCACCGCAGTGTATGGCGCCCGCGACTACAACTTCATGCGGCCGATCTACCGCCTGCTGAAATTGCCGGTGCTGCCGATGCCCAGCGTGAGTTTTCCCATCGTCTACGCCGGTGATGTGGCGAATGCGGTGGCGGGCGCACTGGGCAACGACGCCAGCGGCGGTCAGGCCTACAACGTCGGCGGCGCCGATATTCAGGTGGCGGATTTTATGAAAGCCCTGGCGCAAGTGGTGCCGGATGCGCCCAAGGTGCTGGCCCTGCCCTTGCCGGTGCATGTGCGCGTAGACAACCGCAAGGCCGAACGGGATCTGGGTTTCCGCAATCGCAGTTTTACCGAGGCGCTGCGGGAAGTGGTGGCGGAAGATCCGCCGCGCAAGCGGGCCTGATGTTTGGAACGCAGTTTTCGCACGAAACTGTTTGCGAAACTGCGTTTGCAAAGAATGATGTGTTAAGGAACCTCTGAATAACGTAGCAAGCGCAGTAGTTATTCAGAGGTCCCTTAAATCATCAGCCAATGCGCTGGCGCCACCGCTATTACTGTGGCGTCAGCCGTTTTTCCAGATAGAACAGCACTACTTTTTTACCATCCGGTTTTTCGCGGGGTTCATACGCACTCGGCGTAAAACCCAGGCGCTGGTAAAACAACAATCCCGGAGTATTTTCATTGAAGCAAGGAATCAGCGCGCGGCGGCAGCCGTATTCTTCCGCCGCCTTGCGCATCATGAATTCCAGCAACGCTTTGCCTGCGCCTGTGCCCCGTTGGGCGGGATCCACCACCACATTGCCGATGGTGGCATCGCCCTCGGCTTTGATGCTGATGTAATTGGCAAAGGCCACCACCACACCGCCCTGCTCCGCCACGGTATTGCCCTGGCGATTCTGGAAGTTTGGCAGCAGTTGTTCAGCGGTCAGCGGAAAATGCGCGGTGGGATGGACGTAGAAAAGTTCGTCGGGATTCTGCGGAAAGCGGGCCACCCGTGACAGATCGTCGGCGCGGGCGGAGCGTATAACCAATTCTGGGGCTGGCATCGGGACATCCTGTCAGCAATAAGGCAGTGGCTCTGCACTCTACCGCAAGAACCACTGTGCTGTCCCGCTTACTGGCTGCTGATTGCGTCGACTCAACCCTGCGCCAACAATCCCGCCGGTATCGCCGCTTTATCGCCTACCCACTCCTGCAATTTCTTCAGACCTTTTCTGCGCAGGAACGAGCTGTCCTTCTGCGAGGGGTGGAAATCGGGCCGGTAGTACTGCACGTAATGCTTGCCCAGTTCCTGCAGGATCTGCCGGTGCTTCCACAAGCCGGACAGCCGCTTGCCCAGGCCCTGACGGTGCTGGCGCGCTTCGGTGTCGTTTTTCATCAACTGGTACGTGTGCAGCGCGGAGAAAAACGTGAACAGCACGGTGGTCAGCGCCATCTCGCTGGTGCGCACCCAGTAGCTGCCGACTTGATCCTGGTACACATCGAACGCCAC
>DATLII010000585.1:0-5487 GCA_035539495.1 Dongiaceae bacterium | reverse complement strand
CGGCTGGGGTCCAGGGCAAGACGCTTCATGAGCGCGGCATTCTGGACGATCTCGCGGGTTTGCATGCCACTGCCGACAATAATCGCGTCGGCTGAATTCGTCTCTTCCAGCGATGACTGCGCGCGAACCGCAACGCCATTCATGGATGTCACTTCCGGCTCAGGGCAACAGAGTGTCACGCGCCAGTCCGGCTTTTTGATTCGATTCAAAATGCCCAGCGCAATTAAGGAATCGAGTTCGTTAAAACCTTGAAAAGTGAGGATGGCGATGTGCATGGCGCGTTCGCATTCGGCTGAATATTGGAATTGGAATGTAGCAAGGTTGCCCAGGCAAAACAAACGCCGACAGCTTCATGGAAAGATCGCACCTCACATCGGCCAGATTCTATTCGCGCGCTTTCTTTCAAAGTGGCAATTCAGCCCTCTTGACCTCAAGTCGACTTGAAGTAGTACGCTGCATTCAAATCAACCGAGCTTAAAAGGGAAGCCCACCATGAACGACCTGATTTCTACCCTGATCACCGGCGTCGGTGCCACTGCACTGATGGATTGCTGGGGATTCGCACGCAAACCGCTGCTGGGCGTTGCCGCGCCAGATTATGGCCTGGTCGGCCGCTGGATCGGCCACATGGCGCACGGACAATTTCGCCATGATGCAATAACAAAATCGCCCGCCATCAGGGGCGAGCGCCTACTCGGCTGGACCACTCACTACCTGATCGGCATCACGTTCGCTTCAATGCTGATTGGCATGTGGGGAACCGCGTGGCTGCAGCATCCCACCCTTGTTCCCGCGCTGATCGTGGGTGTCGGAACCGTAGCAGCACCATTTCTGCTGATGCAGCCCGGCATGGGCGCTGGCATCGCCGCCAGCCGCACACCCAAGCCCAACGCCGCGCGGCTTCAAAGTCTGATCATGCACACGGTTTTTGGCGTTGGTCTTTATGCAGCGGGCTGGGTGAATCATGGGTTGAACTTCGCCTGACTTTTGCCCTATTTTTACCAACCTTTATTGGAGAATCACATGCGTATTCCCGCACGCTTTGCACCGCTGTTATTCAGTGCCCTGCTCTCGGCCATCATGGTTTGTATTGTGTCGGCGTTCGTGCTGATTACATCGCAGGGCATTCACCCCGGACTATTTGCGCAGTGGGTGAAGAGTTGCGCCACCACCTGGCCGGTTGCGTTTCCGACGGTGGCAATTGTGGCGCCTCTGGTGAGGAAGTTTGTTGCCCGCATCACAGAGTGATGCGGGCACCTATTTAAGAGTGAAAAAACGCTTACAACTTAACAATCAACTTCCCTTTATTCCCACCGGTAAAAAACAGATTCAAGCCCGTCATCGCACTTTCCAGCCCATTCAAAACATGCGTGCGGAATTTGATTTTGCCTTGCAGTACATAAGGCGTCAGTTTTTCTATCAGCTCCGGCGAGTCCGCGAAATGATCCGGCATGGCGAAGCCTTGCATGCGGAGGCGTTTCTTGATCAGGGGAATCCAGTTCGGGCCAGGCGCCGGGGTTTTGGCGGTGTAATCAGCAATCATCCCGCACACGGCAATGCGACCGTGGGTATTCATACGGCTGAAAATATGCTCTTGGATAGGGCCGCCGGTATTTTCAAAGAAAACGTCGACACCATTCGGCGTCAATTCTTTCAACTTGGCTGCCAGGTCATCGGTTTTGTAATTAATGGCGCCATCGAAGCCGAGCGTGTTGACGATCCAATTGGCTTTCTCGTCGTCGCCGACCACACCGATAACGCGCAAGCCGTCGGCTTTTGCCATTTGCCCTGCAATCGATCCCACCGAGCCCGCAGCGCCGGTCACCACCAAGGTTTCGCCTGCTTTCGGCTCCAATATTTTCAAACCTTGCGTGGCGGTTAAGCCCGGTATCGCAAAAATGGCGAGCGCCGCTTCAGGGTCCACACCGTCCTGAAGTTTGCTGAAGCCACGGCCGTCGCTCAGGATGTATTCGCTCCAGCCTGTCATGCCGGTTACCACATCGCCCGCTTTATAACGGCGGTGATTCGATTCAACCACAACACCCAGGCCACTGGACCGCATGACAGTGCCCAGTTCAACGGGTGGTATGTAGCTTTCGGTGTCCGGGCTCATCCAGCCCAGCATGGCGGGATCGAGCGACATGTGGGTTTGTTTGATCAGGACTTGATTGGGGCCGGCTGTCGGTATGTCTTTTTTCACCACGTCAAACAGGTGGGGGCCTATGGGTTTACCGTCGGGGCGCTTTATCAGGTGAATTTCCGTATATTGTGTCATATTGTTTTCCTTGTATTTGTAGTAGCCAAAATCACAACGACCAAATGGCGTCAAATGACAGAAAAATGTCGGCGGCAGAACTATGGCACAGACTCACTCCGCGTCATAGTCCTTGTCATTCATAATAAAAAAGGCGTGGAGAACGCGTCATGGAAAAACAAGAAAAAGCATGTGCACATACTCCTGTAAAGTCTGCGAATATTTTCAATAGGATACGCCTGCTGGTTAGCTTCCTCGCGATTGCTCTCACCGCAAGCTACGGAAGCAACAGTCACGCCGCCAATGCTTCCAGCAGTTGCGGCGACGTAATCGAAAGGCCGTGGTGCGACACCACGCTTTCAGCCACTTTGCGCACCGGGCTCCTGCTAAACGCGCTGACACTGGACGAAAAATTGCGCCTGATGGCCGGCGACAACGTGATTGGAGCAATTACCGGGAATCCGGCGGTGGGCGTGTCGAACGGGCTCGCACGGGTCGGCATCAACACCGTTTACTATTCGGATGGCCCATTGGGTGTGCGGGAAGGCAAAGCCACCGCGCACACCTCGCCGCTGGCCGTTGCATCGTCCTTCAACCGCAATCTGGCCCGCGAAGTAGGCCAGGCCATCGGCAACGAAGTCAGGCACAAAGGCAATGATGTTGTGCACGCACCGACGCTCGATGTGGTACGCATTTACACCAGTGGCCGGGTCTTCGAAACATTCGGTGAAGATCCATATCTGGTTTCACAGATGGGATTGGAATGGATGCAGGGCGTCGAGAGCGAAGGCATCATCGCCAATGCAAAGCATTTTGGCGTTTACACCCAGGAGGGTCTGCTGGGCATACCCCTCATCTCCGGCATTATTGGATCGCGCTTCCTTTACAACGCCGTTATCGACGAACGCGCCATGCGCGAAATCTATCTGTCACCATTCGAAGTGCTGGTCAGGCAGGGTGGCCTGGACAGCGTGATGTGTTCCTATAATTATGTGAACGGCTTTCCGGCGTGCAGCAGCAAACACCTGTTGACCGACATTC
Organism: Dongiaceae bacterium; assembly: GCA_035539495.1. Lineage (GTDB taxonomy): Bacteria > Pseudomonadota > Gammaproteobacteria > Pseudomonadales > Ketobacteraceae > Ch67. The sequence continues at coordinate 2,192 of DATLII010000585.1, read as the reverse complement.
TGCGCGATGAATGGGGATTCAAGGGTTATGTCATCACCGATTATGTCTTCGGCCAAAAAGGCACATTCGGCGCTGTCAACGCGGGAACCGATCTTGAGATGCCCATTGGGCTCTGGTATTCCCCCTCCCGGCTGAAACAGCAACTAAACGATGGCCGGATTTCGGAACAGACCATCGATCAACGCGTCGGTGGCATCCTGTACGCGATGTTCGAACACGGGTTGGTGGACCGGTCGAATTATCCCGCCAATGAAGCAGCCATTGATAAAGATGCCCACGGCGCTACCGCGTTGAAAAGCGCTGAACAGGGCATAGTATTACTGAAGAACGATAATCTTTTGCCCATCGATCTAGCCAAAACAAAGAGCATTGCCATCATCGGTGAAGCATCGAACCGTTTTATCAGCGGTGGTGGATCTTCCGTCGTCAATCCCTATGACTTGCGCACACCGCGCGATGCGATTAGTGAACGCGCAACAGCCGCGGGGCTAACGGTTAGCTATCATGCAGGCAAAAATATACCCGCCGCTGCCAACGTTGCCGCCACTGCCGATATCGCATTGGTTTTTGTCACCACCAGCAGTACGGAAGGCGACGACCGCACTTGCCTCGCACTGACCTGCCTGAAAGAAAAAATCGCAGGACGGAATCCCGATCGCCTTATTACCGCTGTTGCCGAAGCCAATCCGAACACCATTGTCATTCTGCAGACGAATTCGGTTGTGTTGACCCCTTGGCGTCAGAATATTGGGGCGTTGCTACAGGCTTGGTTTCCTGGCCAGTATGGCGGCATTGCGCTATCGAAAATCCTGTTCGGCGATATCAATCCAAGCGGCAAACTGCCGCTAACCTTTCCTGAAAGTGCGAAAGACACGTTGTACGCCAATCGCGTTGCCCGCTATCCCGGTCTGCCTGAATTTGGTCCGAACGGTTCGGTTATGCGCGTGGAATATGACGAGGGCGTGATGGTGGGATATCGCTGGTTCGACGATCAGGCAAAAAATATTGCATATCCGTTCGGTTTCGGATTGAGCTATACCCAATTCAGCTACAGCGATCTTGCTGTGAGCGGCACGTTTCCCAATCTGACGATTACCGCCACCATCACAAACACTGGAGAGCGGGCCGGTGACGAAGTTGCGCAGCTCTATGTCGGGTTGCCTGATGCATCGGCCAGCGAGCGCCAACCGCCGTGGCAATTGAAAGGCTTTGAGCGCGTGACGCTGAATCCAGGGCAATCCAAAACGGTCGAATTTGCTCTCGAAGCACACCTACTTTCTTATTGGAGCGAGGCAACCAACCAGTGGGCGCTGGCACCCGGATGCTATGAACTTGCTGTGGGCCCGCATTCGCGCAGTCAACCCTTGAAGGCGTCTGTTGCGTTGGGTGGTGGCCAGTGCCAATGACACTTTTCAAAACGAACCATGAAGAGTTGGACGGCTTGACGCAGCGGGCTCATTGACACGGAACAATGAAGTCGACGTGGTAGTGTTCATCGTGTCTAACCCAGGGTTTCTTGGTCGAGAAGGTAAGCTGCGATTTGAGCTGGCCTCCCTTTGCTGAAGCAAACAGCGGCTTCTGCAATTCATTGTCAAATATCACACGCCAGATTTTGATGCCATGGGCGTCCGCCGACTTTTTCAGTGCCAGCAGATGATCCGCCATTGCGTCAAAGTCGATTTGATACTCGTCGTATTTACCCTGATTGGAAAATTCGATGTCATAGCCGAATTTGTTAAGGGGGCTGATTGGCAAGGGAACTGACTTTCCGGAGGCATCCACCACCGGGACAAAGAAGTCGACGGACAAACCATTTTGATGCGTTTTATGGGGGCTGAATTTTCCGCCTTCTTTTTTGCCAGTTTCGCCATATACGAAGTGCTTGTCAGGAGCCGACTGGTAAAGGCTGGCGTAGGATTCCAGCACGATGGCGTGAACCGTACTGTGCACGTAGTTTCGTCCCAGCCCCACGCCTGCCAGGCTGTAAGCTTCGAAATTATCGCCGGATGAGGGCAGTTGCCAGCCGTTTTTCAGGTGGCCTCTGTCGGTGGTGCCGTAGCACACGCTCTTTTCAGCGCCGTAAACAAATACGGGGATAAAGAGGGATATCAAAATCAAAATGACGCGCCTGTATCGACATCTGCCCCACACCATACCGACCTCTAAAATCAATTTGCACTGTTATAAGTCGG
>DATLII010000584.1:0-3277 GCA_035539495.1 Dongiaceae bacterium | reverse complement strand
GTGGAGCAGATGCGCGCCACCATTGTCGAGCTGGGCGGTGAAATCCGTTTCGGCCAGAAGGTATCGGATCTGCATATTGCCGACGGCCGTGTGCAAGGTGTGACGCTGGCGAGTGGTGAGCAGATTGCGTCGAACCAGATTGTGCTGGCGCTGGGACACAGCGCTCGCGACACGTTCGACATGCTGCATGCGCGCGGTGTATTCATGGAAGCCAAACCGTTTTCCATCGGCTTCCGTGTTGAGCATCCGCAATCGTTGATCGATCGCGCCCGTTTCGGCAAAAATGCGGGCCATCCGCTGCTGGGCGCCGCGGACTACAAACTGGTGCATCACGCCAAAAACGGCCGCTCGGTCTATTCGTTTTGCATGTGTCCGGGTGGAACCGTGGTGGCCGCTACATCGGAACCCGAGCGTGTCGTTACCAACGGCATGAGCCAATATTCTCGTAACGAACGCAACGCCAATGCGGGCATCGTGGTGGGCATTACGCCGTCCGATTATCCTGGCAGTCCACTGGCCGGTGTGGCGTTGCAGCGTGAATTGGAATCCCGCGCCTATGTGCTCGGTGGCAGCAATTACGAAGCACCCGCGCAGCTGGTGGGCGATTTTGTCGCGGGACGTCCATCAGAACAATTGGGTGAAGTGACGCCGTCCTACAAGCCGGGTGTGAAACTGGGCGATCTGTCCACTGCGTTGCCTGAGTACGCGATCGATGCCATTCGCGAAGCCTTTCCCGCGTTTGGCAAACAGATTCGTGGCTTCGATTTGCCGGATGCAGTGCTGACCGGTGTGGAAACCCGCACATCATCACCAGTGCGGATTACCCGCGGAGACGATTTGCAGAGCCTGAACGTGAAGGGATTATTTCCGGCGGGGGAAGGTGCGGGATACGCCGGAGGTATTCTGTCGGCCGGTGTGGATGGCATCAAGGTGGCCGAAGCAGTGGCGCAATCGATTTTGGGTCGCTTGCCGGCCTGATCAGGCCGGAGTGCCACCGGCGAGCGCCCGCAACAGCAACTGCCCGTGTCCTTTCAACACCGCGGCGCCAGTAAACAGCATCACCACTAATGCTTCCGCCTGTGCAGAAATCGCCGCGCGCTGTTCCGGCTGCTCAATGTAATCCATCGATAATTGAAACATCTCGCGGCTGATGGCAGATGCCACTTCGTGCAGCGTGGCGTCGTCCAGCATGGGCAGCAGACGCAGCTGCTTGATATCGTCCGCCATGTCATTCGCGAAATCTGCCATCACTTGCCGTAACGCCTGCCGCAACAGGGGCGAGGCCCCGTGCAACTCGCGCACACCCAAAATGAATGCGTTGGGGTTCTGCGCCACATAATCGAAGAACAGCTTCACTGTCTCCTGGGTAGCCAGGGTGGCCTTCTGCATGTTCAGGATCGGGTTGTCTTCCCAGCCGATATTGGACAGCTCCGGTGGCGCCACCGATTCTGCCGCCCGCCGCCGCAAATCCCGCAACGGCTGCCGCAACTGGGCTGACATTTCTTCAATAATGCTCAGCCCCAATTCATCTAAATCCTTGAAATGGCGATAAAAAGTATTGGGATTCAGCCCCGCTTCCCGAGCCAGTTCCCGCAATCCCAAGGCACTGATGCTGCGGGTTTGCGCCGTCAGCTTAAGGGCAGCATCCATTAACAGGCGCTTGCCCTGGGCAGCCACGGTGCGGGTCAAACTGGGTTTCGCAGATTTGCGTGCGGTCATTTTTTGATCAAAATTGAGTGCGAGATGTTATTTATTGTACGCCCGCTTGACCGGTAAGTATACAACTGTATACGATTGGCTCGTGTAGACACTTGTCTACCACCCACAATATCAACAACGATCGGGATCCAGTTATGACAGCGCAGTCCGCAGCACATCGCTCAACCACAGACCGGGCTTTCGTCGAGCACCACAAGATCGTCATCGTCGGCTCCGGCTTTTCCGGCCTGGGCATGGGCATCAAGCTCAAGGACATCGGCGAGCACGATTTCATCCTGCTGGAAAAGGAAGCAGGTGTGGGTGGTACCTGGCGCGTTAATAATTATCCCGGTTGTGCCTGCGATGTGCCTTCACATCTCTATTCGTTCTCGTTCGAAGCGAATGCCGAGTGGAGCCGCATGTTCGCGCCGCAGAAAGAGATCAAAACCTACCTGGAACATTGCGCGCGCAAGTACGGCGTCCTGCCCCACGTAAAATTGAACACCACCGTGCAAACCCTGCGCTGGGATGAGAGCCGTTCGCTGTGGCGCATTGCCTGTGAAAACGGTGTGGAGTACACCGCGAATGTGGTGGTGTCCGGCATGGGTGGCCTGGCGATTCCGTCCTATCCCAACGTGAAAGGCCTGGATCAGTTCAAAGGCAAGATGTTTCATTCCCAGCAGTGGGATCATTCCTATGATCTGACTGGCAAGCGCGTCGCCGTGATTGGCACCGGTGCGTCCGCCATTCAGTTCGTACCCTATGTGCAACGCAAAGCCGCGCACATGGATTTGTATCAGCGCACGCCGCCCTGGATTATTTCCAAACCCGACCGCGCCATGACCTGGTTGGAAAAGAATCTGTTCAAACGTTTTCCCGCCGCGCAACGCACTTTCCGCGATGGTATTTACTGGACGCTGGAAAGCCGCGTGTTGGCGTTCGTGATTAATCCGCGCCTGATGGCGATCGCGAAACGGGAAGCACTGCAACATATCCGCAAGCAGATTCGCGATCCCGAGCTGCGCAAAAAAGTCACGCCCGATTACACCATCGGTTGCAAACGCATTCTGATGTCCGACGAATATTATCCGGCGCTGGCGGCATCCAATGCCGATGTAATCACCACCGGCATTCGTGAAGTGCGCGAAAACTGCGTTGTCACCGACGACGGTGTTGAGCATCCTACCGATGTCATTATTTTTGGCACCGGCTTCAAAGCGGCCGATCCGATTCCGCCGGGCGTGGTATTCGGTCGCAACGGTCAGGATCTAGGAGAGCAGTGGAAAGAAGGCCCCGAGGCTTACAAAGGCACGACTGTGGCGGGATTCCCCAATCTGTTTTTCCTGATGGGTCCAAACACAGGACTGGGTCATAATTCCATGGTATACATGATCGAATCCCAGATTGCCTATGTCTTGGGCGCGCTCAAGTTGATGGGACAGAAAAAATTGCGCAGCGTGGAAGTGAATGCAAAAGCGCAGTCGTCGTTCAACGCTGATCTGCAAGGCAAAGTGTCGGGCACAGTGTGGAATGCGGGTGGTTGCCAAAGCTGGTATATCCATCCGGCCAGTGGCAAAAA
>DATLII010000583.1:0-3718 GCA_035539495.1 Dongiaceae bacterium | reverse complement strand
CCTACGATTACACGCACATCGCGGAACTGGCACGGGGCGCACAAGGCCCAGACACAGAAGGTTACCGCCGCGATTTTGTGAATCTAGTGGAGATGGCGGCCGCGCTGTCTTCCAACCCTGACTGATTTCTTCTACCGAAGAACATTCCAGGCTCCCGCCTGGAATGTCTCCGCCAACCCGTATCAACTCCAGTGGCGAAGCCCATTCCCGAACAGCCGCACTGAGCGACATTCAACCGTCTCTGACGTTTCTTCACTCACTGAAAAAGCCCCAGACCAACTGCTCTCTGGACGCCCTGCAAGGGGGCAACTAACCTGTTGAATATTGAGTATTATGCTGACGGCGTCAGTGATAGAATCAGGCCACATTTCAACCAAACCGTCACCCAACGTACCAGGAAGCCCACCGCCTCCATGCCCAAACGGCTGATCGAGAAAATCACCGGCCTGATCCGGGGGAAAAAAGCCAGTCCCGTGACCCGCCGCGAAATCCCCCGTGGTGAGCATCACTTCCCCGAAGAGGACATCGGCCGTAACGTATTGAGTGTGCTCGACACTCTTACCCGCGCCGGCTTCGAAGCCTACCTGGTAGGCGGCTCCATCCGCGACGGCCTGATTGGCATGCACCCCAAAGACTTCGACGTGGCCACCAGCGCCACCCCGGAGCAAATCCGCGCCCAATTCCGCAATTGCCGTCTGATCGGCCGCCGCTTCCGCCTGGCCCACGTACGTTTCGGCCGCGACATCATCGAAGTCGCCACCTTCCGCGCTGCGCACCACACCATGACGGAAGAGGATACCGACCAGTCGCACCAGTCCGACGAGGGCATGCTGCTGCGCGACAACGTATTCGGCACCCTGGACGAAGACGCCGTACGGCGCGACTTCACCGCCAACGCCCTGTATTACCGCCACACCGACGGCGCCGTGCTGGATTTCGTCAACGGCTACGAAGACATCCGCCACAAAACCCTGCGCCTGATCGGCGACCCGGAGCAACGCTATCGGGAAGACCCGGTGCGCATGCTGCGGGCAGTACGTTTCGCCGCCAAGCTGGGTTTTACTATCGAACCCGCTACTGCCGAGCCTATCAAGCGCCTGTCGGACCTGCTGGGGTTGATCCCGCCCGCCCGTCTGTTCGAGGAAATCCAGAAGCTCTTCCTGAACGGCCACGCGGAATCGGTCTGGCCGCTGCTGACCCAGTACGACCTGGCACGCTGGCTGTTCCCGCAGTCGGTGCCGGAATCCAACGACGCTCCCGGTATTCAGGCCATGATCAATCTGGCCCTGAAAAATACTGATCAGCGTCTGCGTGATGGCAAGGCCGTCACCCCTTATTTCCTGCTGGCGGTGCTGTTATGGGGGCCGCTGCAACTGCGTTGGCGCGAATACATTAACGATGGCATTCCTGCCGCCCCCGCCCTGCAGAAAGCCATTCAGCAAGTGATTCACGATCAGTCCCGCCATGTCGCCATTCCCAAGCGTTTCAGCCTGCCCATGCGGGAAATCTGGGAATTGCAGAGCCGATTGGACCAGCGCTCTGCCAAGCGCTGCGAGCAACTGGTGCAGCATCCCCGTTTCCGCGCCGCCTATGACTTGTTGCTGCTGCGGGAAAACGCCGGCGAGATCAGTCCCGGTCTGGGAGAATGGTGGACGGCATACCAGGCGGCAGATCCCGCGGAGCGCGAGCAGATGTGCCAACAACTGGGCCAGAAACCAGGCGCCAAAAAACGCCGCCGTTACAACAATCGGCGCCGGGGCAACCGCTCGCACACGCCGCAGTGATCTGTACTTGTTTGGGACTGGCCAGCCCGTTTTCAGTCGTGAGTACCGAACCGTCATGATCCGCGCCTACCTGGGATTGGGCAGCAACCTGCAATCCCCTCAGCAACAACTGCAACGCTGCCTTGATGCACTGGCGCAACTGCCGGGTTCGCATGTGGACGCGGTATCCCCGTTCTATGGCAGCAAGGCCGTTGGTCCCGGCACACAACCGGACTATGTCAACGCCGTGGTTCAACTCAACACGGAGCTGACACCGCACGCCCTGCTAACCGCGCTGCAACAGATCGAGCAATTACATGGACGTGAACGTGGGCCGGAGCGCTGGCTGCCCCGGACGCTGGACCTGGACATCCTGTTGTATGGCAATCAGGTAGTGAATGAGCCGCACTTGCTCATCCCCCATCCCCGCATGACAGAACGTAATTTCGTGCTGTTGCCACTGTTCGATCTGGCGCCCGATCTGGTACTGCCCGATGGCCAGGCGGTTCGGGATCTGCTAAAACGTTGCGGCAGGGACGGCATCTGGCAGCTGGATACCGACCCGCACCGAACCGCTTGAATTCCACATGTTTGCAGACAGGTGAAGCCGACCATGACAGAACGGCAATCCGGCCAGACCCCACCGCCACGCTTCATCGTAGTGGAAGGCCCCATCGGCGTTGGCAAAACCACGCTCACCCGCAAGCTGGCGCAAACCTTCAATTACGACACCCTGCTGGAAGGCGCTGAGGACAATCCATTTCTGGAGCGTTTCTATCAGAACAGCCGGCAATGGGCGCTGCAAACGCAACTGTATTTTCTGTTCCAACGTCGCGACCAGCTGAACGCGCTACGCCAGAACGATCTGTTCGAACCCGTGCGCGTAGCAGACTTCCTGATTCAGAAAGACAAATTGTTCGCCTCCATCAATTTGGATGACGACGAATTCGCGCTGTACGAAAAAATTTACCAACACCTGATTCAAGAAACGCCGAAACCGGATCTGGTCATTTATCTGCAAGCGCCAATTGAGACACTGCAACACCGCATCGCCAAACGCGGCATTGCCGGCGAGCAAAATATCAGTGACGACTATTTGCATCGGTTGAGCGAAGCCTACAACCGATTCTTCCTCTACTACGACGAAGCACCGTTGTTGATGGTGAACACTGCCGAAATCAACTTGGCAGAAAGCGCCCGTGACTACGAAAATCTGGTGCAGTATATTCTGACCGTTCGCAACGGACGGCATTTTTTCAATCCCGCGGCGGGCTGATTCCGGACGGCATTTTTCCGGCCTCTTTCCGCGCGCCAGCATAGGACACCGTATCATGGCCATCACCCTCAGCACGCTCAACAAGTTGAAACAGCAAGGCCAGAAATTTGCCGTGCTTACCGCGTACGACAGCACGTTCGCCAACCTGGCCAGCACGGCGGGCGTGGAAGTTTTGCTGGTGGGAGATTCCTTGGGCAACGTGCTGCAAGGCCACGACAGCACCGTGCCTGTCACTCTGCAGGACATGATTTATCACACCGAATGCGTACGCCGTGGCAACCAGGGCGCGCTGATCATGTCGGATCTGCCGTTCATGACTTACGCCACCGAACAGCAGACATTTGACAGCTGCGCCGCATTAATGCGCGCCGGTGCCCACGTAGTAAAATTGGAAGGTGGCGCCTGGCTGACCGAGAGCGTACGTAAGCTGACTGATCGCGGTGTACCCGTGTGCGTGCATCTGGGTTTAACACCGCAATCGGTGAACAAATTCGGCGGTTACAAAGTGCAGGGGCGCGATCCTGCCGAGCGCAAAGCCTTGATTGAAGATTCCATCGCTGCAGAAAAAGCCGGTGCCGCTATATTGCTGTATGAATGCATTCCGTCTGATCTGATGCAGGAAATTATGAGCAAGGTGCATGTTCCGGTAGTTGGCATTGGTGCGGGTAATTCCACCGAC
>DATLII010000582.1:0-5059 GCA_035539495.1 Dongiaceae bacterium | reverse complement strand
GTCCAGGGCCTGGGCCTGTTCCCGGCTGACATCTTCGAGATCAGTGCCACCCAGATTGAACGCGGTTTCGGTGTAATGCGCCTGTATCTGTTGCAGGGCCAGCGCTACCAACAAGGGCAGGGCAGCCAGAATCAGACGGCTGCGACCGCGACGTTGCCAGCCCGAATCGATCGCGCCGATCTGGTTTTGCCAGCGGCGATGACCATCGGAAAAGAAGTGCCCCGCCAGCAGTAACAGGACCACCACCAGCGCGAAGAAGACCCAGCCATACACCAGATGATCCGCACCGGCGGCGTGCTGCATGTTGGTGGTATGGCCGATGTAGATGATACCGAAGGCGCGAATGCCATTGGCGATGATGGGCATCGCCACGGAAAACAACACAAAGACGATTGCCCGCCAGCGCGAGATGAAATTCAAATACGCATATGCGGTGCCCAACACCACGCAGGCAATGAAGAAACGCACGCCGGAGCAGGCTTCCGCCACCACGAAGTGCCCATTGGGGACGCTGATATACAGGCCGTCCCGGTACACCGGCACGCCGATCAATTGCAGGATCAGAATGGAAATGTCGGCGGTGATTTTTTGAAACTGGGGAATCATTTCTTCCCCCAGCGGCACGCTGAACATGATGAACAGCAGTGGCAGTGCAATCGGCTTTACCGCGCGCCATCCCAGCAGGAACAGCGCCATGGCGGGCAGCAGGCCGAACACCGCCAAATGTTGCAACACGTCGATATAAGCGGCTTGTCCGATGGCGTATGCCAGCAACGCTCCCAGCACCAGCAAACCACCCAGCACCGACGGACGCGGCGGTTGCGACAGCACGGCACCGCGCTGTTGCCAGATCGCGTACAGCACCACCGGCAGCACAAAGAAGCAGTGATTGTAGGTATCGTTCACCAGCCAGACGCTGGCGGCAGACAGCAACGCTCCGTGAAAAACCGCCAGCCAAGCCAGTAGCCATACGGCCACCATCAGGCCCAATCGGCGCGGTAATGCAGTAGCGTCAGGGTGGGAGCTCATCGTTTGACGGCTTGTCCTGTATCAGGTGTTTGAGGCGTCTGGCCCCCTGTTCCAGCTTCAGCTTGAACCGGGGACGCTGGAAGCTGACCAGCTGCAGCATGCTGTGCTGGCTGCCGAGGGACTGCTTGTAGCGTGCCTCACCGCCCATGAAATCGTAATAGTCAAAATGCCGATACTGATAGTGCTGGATCGCCATGGCATGCAGCAGAAGGCCCGGTTTCAGATGAGAATCGGCTTCTGTCCGCAGTCCGCTTAGATAAAAGTAGATGCGGCCCTTATACAGGAAATTGTACAGGCCGCCCAGCAGATCCTGGTTGTGATGCAACGTGCACAGCTCTACCTGTCCGTCTTGACTGCCCTGCGCGATCAAGTGCTGGTGGAAGCGCACAAAAGCGGGATTGGCGAACCCGCTTTGTCCTGAACCGGTGCCCCAGCGTGCCTGGTGCAGATTACCCAGCGCTTGCCAGTGTTGCTGGATGGCGTCGGCCTGCGTGTGCACCTGGAATTTCAGTTGGCCGCTGTCTTCATACTGCTTGCGGGAACGATTGATCTGATAGCGCGTGTTGCGGGACAGGCTGGCCAGGTATTCCTGCTGGTTGTTGCGCAGCGCTGCCAGATCCACGCCATAAGCCGGCGCAGACCAGCGGGTGACAGTGGTGCAATCTGCATGCGCATAGTGCTGCAGATCCTGACTGTCGGCGGCGCCGAGTTCGAATTCATCCCAGTCATTTTGCTGCAACAAATGCGACATCACTGCGTGCGGCGCGCTTTGGCGATGACGAGCGTCCAGCAGTAGGCCGTTGTATTCGACCCAGATCTGATCCTGCTGCGGATCGCCGGTGCGGCCCAGACGTAACACACGGGAATGCAGCAAATGGTGCCGCGTTTCAGTGCGGGCAGTCAGCAGACCGAGCCCGACCAATTCATCTTCGTGCTGAATGCTCACCAGTTGAAACGCGGGATCAAACGCGGTGAGCCACGCATTCACCCAGGTCCAGGACAGGAAAAAATTCGGTGTGGCACGAGGCTCCAGCGACTGCCACAGTTGTTGCAGTCGCGGTCGGTCGACGCTGGTCAGTGTCGTTTGATACGACACCGGATACGAAGCTTGTGTCACTCGGTTCCCCGGCTGGAATGCATGTCATGCCATCCGATCAGCCACATGCCGTGCGATGGCGAGCGAAGCCGTCAATCCCGGCGATTCGATGCCAAACAGCTGGATCAATCCCGGCAATGAGGTGTCGATGTGAAAATCCTGGACGGCGTCCCCCGGACCCTGCAGTTTGGGTCTGATTCCAGCATAGGCCGGAATCAGGCGGGCTTCCTCCAATGCGGGAAAATAGCGGCGGATGGCGTTGGCGAAAGTGCCACGCAGTGCATCTGGTACGCTGTAGTCTTCATGGTGGATATAGGCGGTATCCGGCCCGAATCGCACCCGGCCTTGCAGATCCAGAGTGGCGTGGATGCCCAGCCCCGTCAGGCCCGGTTCTGGCAGTGGATACACCAGATGTTGGAAAGGAGTGGGGCCCGTTAGCGAGAAATAGCGACCGACGCATAGATGCAGGAGTGGCACATTGGTGGTATCGAGCCCGCTGATGCGTGCAGCTACCGTTTGCGCACCGAGTCCGGCGGCATTGATCAGATGGCGGCAACGAAACTGGCAGGGCTCACCGACGCTGATCGCATCCACTCGAAATTCATCACCGTGGCGTTCTGCCTGACGAAATTCGGTTTTCAGGCAGACGATTCCATTCCGTGCTTCGATTCCCGCTTGCAACGCCAACATCAAACCGTGGCTATCAACAATGCCGGTAGACGGGGAGAGCAGCGCTGCCGCTCCTGCCACCTGTGGCTCCAGACATTGCAGAGTGGCACGATCAACCCATTGCAAATCGGTGACGCCGTTGGCCGCAGCGTGCTGCTGCAACGCCGCTAGCGCGTCGCGTTGATCGGGGGACGCCGCCACGATCAGTTTGCCGGTACGACGATGTGCAACATTGTGTTCGGCGCAGAAACGGTATAAACGATCTCGGCCTTCCACGCAGAGCTGCGCTTTCAGGGATCCGTGCGGATAATAGATACCGGCGTGTATTACTTCGCTGTTGCGGCTGCTGATACCGCTGCCAATCCGGTCAGCCTGTTCCATGATGATTACTGAATGGCCACGCTGCGCCAGTTCATGCGCAATCGCCAAACCCACCACGCCAGCACCGACAATGCAGCAATCCATGATTTCGGTCGGTGCCAGGCTGTCCATGGGTTCTCCTTACGGCAGATTTTTCACCAAGTGCGGCCCGATCAATTTGGTCAGCCACACCGGCAGGCGCTGCCACACGGCAATGGCCAGCTGAAATTTGGGATTGTTCGGATTCAGTGCCGGCAATTCGCCACCACCTTGCAACCAATAGTGCCAGTATAGTTGCTGCGGTTGCGCGCCCCACTGCTGTTTGAATTTGAAGGTGCCCGCGTCTTTGGACGAGCGGCCAAAATCAAAAAAGCCAGCGCCACTTTCGATGGCATGCTTCAGCACATTCCAATACAGAAACATATTGGCGTTGAGCGCGTTAGCTTCCCGCAGTGTGGACGCCCAGGGAATCTCCACCGTGTCGTGCCAGCGGATCAGAAATCCGCACGACACCGGACGATTGCGGTGATAGGCAATGGCCAGCCGGGTATCCAGGCTGTTGGCGTCCAGCAGGTTGCGGAAAAAATCCTTCGCATACACCGGCGTGCCCAGGTCGCGCATGTTGATGGCGAAGACGTGATAGAAATCGTCGAGCAATTCATGTCGGCCGGATTTGAAGGTTAGCTCGCCGGATTGCGCTTTCTTTATCTGGGCGCGTACCTTGGTGCCGATATCGTCCCAAAGCTGATCTGCTTGCGCCGGCAGCTGTAGCACCATCGAGGATTTTTCGGTTTTCTGTTGATAATCGGCGCGGTGTCGCGTATCGCGGTATTCGATATGCGACACGCCCAGCGTAGTGCCCAAATCGTTCAGATGTTGCATCAGTGCCTGTTCGGTGGCCTCGTCATCCGCCAGAGCGCCGCCGTAATTGAAAAACGGTATCGACACCATGTAATGACCGAAGATACGGCTGTTGATGCGGATGGCTGGCAGAATGCCGCGGACGTTGCGTTGCGCATCCAGCGCCGTCAGATAGTGGGTGCTGTGGCCGAAGGAACGTTCGATGACGGTGCGGAATTCGTAGCGGTGATAAACGCAGCTGCGTGGGTGGGCCGACACGAAGGCGTTCCAGGCGTCTGCCAACGCGGCGTCGGCAATTACGATTTGGACGGTTGCGGTGGCGGCTGTTGCCGATTCTACCGCGGGTGGCAGGAAGTGTGCTGATACAGCGGGTGCAGTTTCTTCCGGCACGGCGGGTGTCGCCAGTAATTCGGTGGCCTCGGCCTGTAATTGATCCTGCTCGGCTTTCACCGCCTTGATTTTTTCCGATAGCTGCCGCACCTGTTCCAGAAATTCATCGGCAGGTGCGCCGGCTTTTTTCGCTTCACCAATCTTGCGTGAGCTGATGCCTTTTTCCAGCTCCAGCTGTTTCAGTTCTGCTCGGCGAGCGTCGAAGGTGGCATTGATCGCTTGCAGCCGTTCCAGTGCTGCAGTGTTCAGAGGAGCGGGCAATGCCGCCAGATCAACGGGCAGTTTGATGCGCTGTTCTTGAGTCACGTGGTTGGGCCTTGGTCGCAGATCTGGGTGCCGTGGGACGGCACCCGTATGGCTCGATAAATGCCGGCCCAGTGTATCAGAGTTCAAACCTGTCAGAGGTACATGTCGGTCAGAGTCACACGCCGGTTAGAGTGGCACGGGCTCGATCAGAATAGCGGGCCAGTGCAACGGTGCAGTGGTGCGGCGTTTGCTCTCGATATCCGTGTAGACGAACTGAGCCTGCTCCGGCGCAACCTCCAGAATGCGGGCCAATTCCGCAACCGGTTTTTTGTGGTTATAGCACCACAGCGCGATGTCCATCTCCTGGTACGGCAGGGCGTAATAAAATTCGTCCTGACCTTGCGGCAT
>DATLII010000581.1:0-5908 GCA_035539495.1 Dongiaceae bacterium | reverse complement strand
TCGCGTTTTGAAGATAATGCATTTACGCACGGCGACAATTTGAAGCAGGGCGTGCGCACGGATTACGGTACCGTGAGCGTGAAGGAACGGACCGAGCTGGAATTACGTTTTACAGATCCCGCTACTCGCGATTTGCATCCGGGTGTGCGAGAGACGATTCGCAACCGCCATCATGTATTTGTGTGTTATCCCGGTTATCCGGATTACCGCCATGTACCGGTGATTGGTGCGGGGCTTACGCTGAAAATGCCAGGTTCCCCCGATACCTGGGGCCTGTTGTGTGAAGGCGATCTGGAGGAAGTGTATCGGCAGCGCAGTGTGGATTTGACATTGCTTTTACGCCTGGCGCTGTTGGGCGGCGCCACATTTGCTGCATCGGAGTGGTTGCAGCGGGTATTCGCCTTCGCAGGTAGTAACGCGCTTTGGCTGCAGGCGGGTGCTGGTGTTTTGCTGTTGCTGGTGTTCTGGTTATTTGCACTGCGGCCGCTGCGTCAGCGCATGCAGCGGTTGGAAAACTTCTTCCTGGATATTGCGGAAGCCGGTAGTTCTTTGCAGTCTCGCCTGGATGTGGACCGTTTTCCGAAAGATGAAACCGGGCAGCTGGCGCTGTGGATCAACAGTTTTGTGGACAAGCTGGATGATACGGTGAAGCAGGTGCTGGCGACGGCGACGGCGCTGACCTCGGCGTCCAGCACATTGCAATCCAGTTCGGAGATTGTCAGCCGGTCTGCGTTGGAGCAGCACCAGATCGCACAGGCGGCGCAGCAGGTGATGGAAAATATCACCACCACGATCGTCGATGTAGCGGATCATTCTGCCGAGACAGAAAAAGCATCGCGTGAAGCCCATCAGATTTCAGAACAGGGTGGTGAGGTGGTGAGTCACGCTGCCAATGGTATGGCGGGGGTGGCGCAGTCGGTGCGGGATTCTACCGGTATTATTCGCACGTTGAGCCAATGCGCGGATGAGATTGATGGCATCTCCAACACGATCAAAGAGATTGCAGAGCAGACCAACCTATTGGCATTGAACGCGGCGATCGAAGCCGCCCGTGCCGGCGAGCAGGGGCGGGGTTTTGCGGTGGTGGCAGATGAGGTGCGTAATCTGTCGCGCCGTACCACGCAGGCGACTCATGAAATTGCGCGCACTATTTCCACTATTCAAAGTGAAACAGCAAAGGCTGTGAGATCGATGGAGATGTGTGATGATCTGGCGCAGCAAGGTGTGTTGCGGGCGGATGAGGCCAGCAATGCGCTGAAGCATATTCACACTGGTGCGCTGTCGACATTGCAGCGGGTACAGACAGTGACTGAGGCGGTATTTGCGCAGAAAACGCTGGCCAATCAGGTAAACGAGCAGGTGAGGGCGATGACGCTGAATGCATCCAGCAGCCATCAGGCGGTGAATGATACCCTGAGTACCGTGCATACGTTGGGGCAGTTAGTGCTGACATTGCAATCGGCGGCGAACAAGTTCAGAAGCTGAGCGCTTCGGCGCGTATCTTCAACGCATCTGCCATCGCGTTAAATCCATCCTCGATATCCTGTTTAAACAGCACCATCACCAACGGCGTCAGTAGTCCTGAAAATGCATCCCAGGTTTGGTAAGAACAGCGGTTCCCGTCCAGTGCTGTTAGCACCTGATCCCGTTGCGCACGCAGCAGAAAATCAGCACCCATTTTCATTCCCCATGCCAGCCGTTCTGGCGCTTGCACGATACGCACCTGCTCCTGTTGTACTACTTCCCCGCGCCGCTTGAAACGGACGTACAGGTCAACGGGATCGCCAATTTGCAGCGTAGTGACGACGCGATAGGTAAACGGATTCCACTGTGAGTAGTTTTTCAGATCCAAAAGGATGGGCCAGACCTTCTCTCGGGGCGCGTTGATTTCCACCACCCGGGAATAAATCGTGTGTTCAAACATGGGCGGTTTCCTTGCGCGCCAAAAGGGGAAGATTGTCCTGCTTCAACGACTCAACCCAGCTTTCGGTTTCGCGCCACAGACGTTGAGCGGCGGTAAAGTTGTCCAGTTCCGTGCTGCAGGTGGCAGGGGCGCAACGTTCAAAGTAAACGCCGCCTTTTAAATTCGGGGCCGTAGCGCAGTGAAGCTGCGTTTGCGCGCCTTGTTCGGGTGTGAGCAGCACTAGGGCTTCCAGTGGTGAAAACCATTGCCGCAGCAGTCGCAGCACGGGGCGAGTGGCCAGGCCTTTATCGGAAATGTTGGTATGAATCGAACCTGGATGCAACGCAAACCCATGCACTCCTTGATCAGCGAAGCGACGTTCAATCTCGAAGGCGGAATGAACCAGCGCTAGCTTGGATTGACCGTAAGCTGTCCAGGAATGAAACGGAACAATGGGCATGAACAGGCCGTTGTTGGTGCCGCGCGTATGCAAGTGTGATGTCACGTTGACCACGCGAGCATCACCAGAATTTTTGGCAGCGTTTTTCAGAAACGGTAACAACAGCAGGGTCAGATGTTGGGTGCCCAAAAAATTGGTACGCCAGTGGATTTCAAAACCGTCCGCTGTTAGTTGCGGCTGTTTCCAGGTGCCGGCAAGATCCAGGTGAATGCCAGCATTGTTAATTAAGGCATCTAAAGTGGTGCCGTGGTTCTTTTCATACCAATGCGCGAACGCGAAAACGGAATTGGCGTCAGCCAGATCCAACGCGTGAGCGTCGATATCGGCTGACTTGCCTTGTTGATGCAGATGGCGTCGCAACACATCGGCGGTGGTCTGCGGTTGGCTGCGAGTCGTGATGATGACCGTTGCACCCCAGCTAGCCAGCGTACGTGCGGTTTCAAATCCAATAGACCCTGGCGAAGCACCGGTGACGATCATGGTGCGGCCACGCAAATTGACCGGCTGCACCATAGGGTGGGCACCGAACAGACGTCGGTGCAAATGGCCAAGCATGGTGGGAATATCCTGCAGTGGCATCAGGTATCTCCTGTCGTCTCAGTCAAACGGGATGTTACGCGGTTTCCACTGTGCGGGCACCATTGGTATAAGGCTGCAGCAACGCCGCGCTCTTTTCCCACAGCTGTTGACCGTTACGAGTATCGCGCGCGCCATTGGCCATGGCTTTTTCCCGCATCATGTGCAGATAGACGCCAGTACGGCGTCCCATATCATTTGCGCAGGCAAGATACAGAACCGGCTCAGCGGCTTTTTCCGGTGAGCGGAACAGCAGCTTCATGATTGGCCACAGGATCGGCTTGATAAATGCGGGTGATTCCCGTGCGATGTTTGAGGCGATGGGGCCGGGGCAGAGTGCATGAATAGCGACGTTTACCTGTTGGTCGGCATTTACACGCCGTGACAACTCGGAAGCGAAGGTGCACAGGTGAAGTTTGCTCATGGAATAATGTTTCATGCCGTCCTTCATGCCGAAGTCGACGAAGGCGCCGAAGCGATTAAAGTCGATCGGATCAGATGATTGATGTGCTTCTGACGCCACAAATACTACGCGCGGTGGTCTCTGTGGATTGCCGCGAATTACGCCATCCGTCAGCCAGCGCTGCAGCAGCAACCGGTTCGCCAGGAAATGCACGGCGAACATCAGCTCAAATCCCTGTTGCGACCGACGCGCATTCAACGGCATCAGACCTGCGTTGAGAATCGCGATGTCCAAACGAGTGCCGCGATCACGCAGCTGATCGCACAAGCGGTTTGCGGAATTGAGATCACTTAGATCCACCGTCAACAGTTCGATGGAGTCATTGCCGCTGGCGTGGCGGATTTCCTGCACCAGGTTCTCATGACCGGCGCGGCAGGCCAGGATCAGGCGGGCACCTCTTTGTGCCATCTGAATCGCCACGGCTTTGCCCAGGCCGCTGCTCGCGCCCGTAATCAAGCAAGTCTGGCCGTCAACACGCAGCGACGGATCCAGCGGTGGCAGCACACCTTTGTTGCTGAAACGATCATAGATAGCTGTTGTAACGGCGGTGACGATGCTTTTGTGCCCCACCGCGTTGGGGCCGGTGTCCTGATTCTGGTTCATGGTACGTTTCCTGTGGTGCTGGAGCCTGGTCGGTGACTACGTTTTTATTTTTGTGTCAGAGCCGATGCTTTTACTCGAACGGAATTCGATAGCGTTCCCGATAAAAGCTGTATTGCTTTTCGATGTCGTCACGGGTTAGATCAAAATCCCTTAGGTCGTAGCGATGTTTGCCGTAGCGATTTTGTACATTGCGTTCGCTGGTGTTTTGGGCGGCCCGCGCAACATCGGCATCGAACCTCATTCCGGCCTGATCGTATATGCGTGCAACTTGCGCGATGGGATCCTGTAGCAGATCGTAATAGGACACATCGATGAAGCGGGATGGGTCTGCTTCCTCGCGTACCGCAATCGATCGCTGCATCAGCCGGTTCACTTTGCGTACCCAATGCCGTGCCACAATGCGGGCGTCCACGTCGTCACTGAACACACCACGGCCGTGGGCCACCATGCTGCAGAAAGAACCAGTAGTTTTTTGCGGGTCACGATGGGTTTGCACGATCAGTGCTTCAGGGAACACCTTCAGAATGGTGTCCAGGTACTCCATGTGGTGCGGCGTTTTCAAAACCCAATTCTGGGCGGGGCGTTGCCATTGCAGAACCTTCAGCAGCACGCGCAGATATTCATAAGCTGGCGTGTGATCCTGTTGTTCCAACCAGGCGGCGTAGCTGGGCACGTTGAGCGTTGCCTCTGGCGACTGGCTCATGAAACAGAGGTCCAGTAACAGCACATCTTCTTCCGGCGCGTCGTGCTCCACGGGGTGAATGGCAAAAAATTCCGGTGCCAGATAGGCCAGGCCTTTTTCCGCCATGCGTGCTTGCGCAATACGACCGTCTGGCTGCCCCGGCTTTTCGTTGGGCAATGGAAGCGGGCTTAGTGCTTCCCAGGCCAGCAAAGCGCGCATATTGGGGTCGGCCGCCAGCAGGCGATGCAGCGTCGTGGTGCCCGTGCGCTGCAGGCCGGCAATAATAATGATTTTGCCGAATTCGATGTCGTGAATTTCTGGGTGTTGACGCAGTAATTCCCGAACCCGCAAGCGCGTGGCCAGTGCACCTTCCAGACGATTTTTTTGAATCAGTTTACCCAGGGGAGTCAGATGGGCTTCGCGATTGATGGAATCCACTAATTTGGCTAGCGGTTCCACAAACCAGTCATCACCAAAATGCTGCAGTTTCGTTTTGCGCTTCGCCGCAGTCATCAGACTGTCGACGTTGAGATCCCCCAGCAATCCCAACCGTTCTGCCATCCTGCCGGCGCGATTGAACAGCGCAATCGGCAGCGGGCGATAGGGTTTGTCATAATGATTGGACGTTTCCAGCACTTTCTTTTTCGAGTTCATGGCGGGACATGCCTTGTGCAATGGTTTCTTGTTGTGTACGGCGTTGGGAAAGCTGGCTCAGTTTCACCACGCGGGTCTGCGGTTGTGGTGCGCGTGCAGCGTCCAGAGGGACAGGCTTGATCCATCGGAAGCACATGGTGCCGCTTTCATGGCCTGTGGTATGAATCCAGTTCGGCAGCCCAGGATTGCGATGCGCGACGATGATGCGTACCGAACCGTCTTTTTCATACTGAGCTAGGTGCTTGTTGGTATGAATCTGGAAGTTGGCGTAGTCCAGCGATTCCATCCAGTAATTATTGAGCTGGAAATTCCAGTGCTGGCATTGCGGTGGCATCACTTCGATAACCAGCGCCTCATCCGGCGCCAGCGCCCAATGGCTGTGGTAGTAAACAATATTGGGATCGCCGCCAGCAGCGGTTGAAGTGGCGGGATCAAATAAGGGCAGCTGATTGCTGTGACGCTGGAAATCCCGCGCCCACTTGGCAAACAGCAGCGCTGCGCCCGCGACGAGAGTGCTGGCGGATTTCAGGCCGTCGTCCAGCTGCTTGGGTGTGAGCGGTGTCGGTG
>DATLII010000580.1:0-5763 GCA_035539495.1 Dongiaceae bacterium | reverse complement strand
CTCCCAGTCTGCCGATATCGTGATCGGAATCAGCCACCGGAATTGTCTCAGCCTCATGACCAGTCAACGCCGTTTCAAAGTCAACGCCAGTTACAAGCCAGCCGGCGACCAGCCCACCGCTATTGCGTCCCTGGTCGAAGGTCTCAACGACGGTCTGTCGCACCAGACCCTGTTGGGCGTCACTGGCTCCGGCAAAACCTTCACCATCGCCAATGTGGTGGAAGCAGTGCAGCGGCCTACGCTGGTCATGGCTCATAACAAAACCCTGGCGGCGCAGCTCTACGGTGAGTTCAAGGAATTCTTTCCCGACAACGCCGTCGAATATTTCGTTTCCTATTACGATTATTACCAGCCGGAAGCCTACGTGCCGTCTTCCGACACCTTTATCGAAAAAGATTCCTCGGTGAATGAGCACATCGAGCAGATGCGTTTGTCTGCCACCAAGGCTCTGCTGGAACGGCCCGACACGATTATCGTGGCCACCGTCTCTGCCATTTACGGTCTGGGTGATCCCGGCAGTTACCTGCAGATGGTGCTGCACCTGGATCGTGGCGAGCGGGTCGATCAACGCAGCATCCTGCGGCGTCTGGCCGAGCTGCAATACACCCGCAACGACACTGAGTTCTACCGCGCCAACTATCGCGTGCGTGGCGAAGTAATCGACGTGTTTCCCGCGGAATCAGAACGCGAAGCCCTGCGCATCGAACTGTTCGATGACGAGATCGAAAACCTGTCTCTGTTCGATCCGCTCACCGGCGAAATCCTGCAACGGATTCCACGCTACACCGTCTATCCCAAGTCCCACTATGTGACGCCACGGGAAAACGTATTGTCGGCCATCGACAATATCAAGGTGGAATTGCGCGACCGCCTGCAGTTTTACCTCGACGATCAAAAATTGCTGGAACACCAGCGCCTGAGCGAACGCACCCGCTTCGATCTGGAGATGATGCAGGAGTTGGGCTACTGCAACGGCATCGAAAACTATTCGCGCCATCTGTCGGGCCGCGCTCCCGGTGAACCGCCGCCCACCCTGTTCGAATATTTGCCGAAAAATGCCTTGGTGGTAATCGACGAATCCCACGTCACCGTGCCGCAAATTGGCGCCATGTATAAAGGCGACCGCTCGCGCAAGGAAACCCTGGTGCAATACGGCTTCCGACTGCCGTCGGCTCTCGATAATCGACCTCTGCGCTTCGAGGAATGGGAAGCCCTCTGTCCGCAAACCATTTTCGTGTCCGCCACGCCGTCCAAATACGAGGCCGAGCATGCCCAATCGGTAGCGGAGCAGATCGTGCGTCCCACCGGTCTGGTGGATCCGATCCTGGAAGTGCGCCCGGCCTCCACCCAGGTGGAAGATCTGTTGTCGCAAATCCATGCTCGCGTTGCGCTGAAGGAGCGGGTGTTGGTCACCACCCTCACCAAGCGCATGGCAGAGGATCTCACCGAATACCTGGCGGAGCAGGGGGTGAAGGTGCGCTACCTGCACTCCGACATCGATACAGTTGAGCGGGTGGAAATCATCCGCGACCTGCGTCTCGGTGAATTCGACGTATTGGTAGGTATCAACCTGTTGCGGGAGGGCCTCGATATGCCCGAGGTCTCCCTGGTGGCGATCCTGGACGCCGACAAGGAAGGCTTCCTGCGTTCCGAGCGCTCCCTGATCCAGACCATCGGTCGCGCCGCCCGTAACCTCAACGGCAAAGCCATCCTCTACGCCGACAAGATCACCGACTCCATGCGTCGTGCCATGGACGAAACCGAGCGTCGCCGCGCCAAGCAGATCGAATTCAACCAGGCTCATGGCATTATCCCCAAGGGCATTCTCAAATCCGTCGAGGACATCCTGGAAGGCGCCCGCGCACCCGGTGGCAAAAAAGGCCAGCTGCGCAAAGTGGCCGAGCCGCAGCAGAAATACGCGGTAGCACCCGAACTCATGGAGCCCAAACAGGCTGCCGCTTTGCTCAAAGAGTTGGAACAGAAGATGTTCCAGCATGCGAAAAATCTGGAGTTCGAACAGGCCGCCCGCCTGCGGGACGAAATTCAGCGGCTGAAGACCAATGTGTTCATGCATTGACGCGGTCGCTGACACAGTCCGGCGCATCTGAATGTGATAATCTTCTGACCAGTAGCAGCTATTCCAAGGAGTACGTATGAAGATACTGGTCACCGGCGCCGCAGGATTTATTGGTGCCGCCCTGTCGCACCGATTGCTGGACCGTGGCGATGAAGTCATCGGGCTCGACAATCTTAACGACTACTACGATGTCCGCCTGAAGGAAGCCCGCCTGGCTCCGTTGCAGAGCAAAAAGGGTTTCACCTTCATCAAAGCTGCTTTGGAAGATCGCGCCGCCATCGAAGACCTGTTCCGCCAGCACCGGCCCCAGCGGGTGGTGAACCTGGCCGCCCAGGCCGGCGTGCGCTACTCCATCGAAAATCCCCATGCCTATATCGATGCCAACATTGTCGGTTTCACCCATATCTTGGAAGGCTGCCGCCACCACGGGGTAGAGCACCTGGTCTACGCCAGCAGCAGCTCCGTCTATGGTGCCAGCACCCGCATGCCATTTTCGGTGCACCACAATGTGGATCACCCGGTGTCCCTCTACGCCGCCAGCAAGAAAGCCAACGAACTGATGGCCCACACTTACAGCCACCTTTTCAACATTCCCACCACTGGTCTGCGCTTCTTTACGGTCTACGGCCCTTGGGGCCGGCCGGATATGGCCCTGTTCATGTTCACCAAGGCGATTCTGTCGGGCAAACCCATCGACGTTTTCAACTACGGCAAACACCGTCGAGACTTCACCTATATAGATGACATCGTCGAAGGCGTAATCCGTACCCTGGACCACGTCGCTAAGCCCAACCTAAACTGGACCGGCAACGACCCCGATTCCGCCACCAGCACCGCTCCCTACCGCCTCTACAACATAGGCAGCAACCGTCCGGTAGAGCTGTTGCGCTACATCGAGGTGTTGGAGGAATGCCTGGGCCGCAAAGCCGAGAAGAACCTGCTGCCCATGCAGCCCGGTGATGTGCCCGACACCTATGCCGATGTGGATGCCCTGGTGCAGGACGTGGGCTATCGCCCGTCTACACCCGTGGAAGAAGGGGTGAAGCGCTTCGTCGAATGGTATCGGGACTTCTACAAAGTCTGAAAACGAAAGCCGGGCCTGTACTTGGGCTTGCACTCAGACAGGTCCGGTGGTATTTTTGCGCGCCTGTCTGTAAGGCATGGCATCGGTAAGATGCTTTGTTATCAGACACCTAGTTCAGGCATCTAGATTTCAGGCACGTAGCTCAGTTGGTTAGAGCACCACCTTGACATGGTGGGGGTCGATGGTTCGAGTCCATTCGTGCCTACCAGATACCGGAAAGCCGCACCGACGGGTGTCGGCCTTCCCGCTCCAGGATTTAGGACCGTCCAGCACATAAGCCCTCCAGTGGCTTGAGAAAATGCCGTCCCGGTCATAGAATTTGGAGCTTCCGGCCCACAGGCCGGTCAGGCCGAAGGGCCTGAACAAACAGGATTTCAGAAACCAAGCACTTCAAGGCCTTGAAGCGCTTGTTTTTTTATTAACGGGCTCGGAGGAGCACACCATTAAGCAGCGCAGCAAACGCCCCGTACCTACATCCAGAAAGAACCGCATTAACGACGAAATCACCTCCCGTGAGGTGCGTCTGATAGGTGCGGATGGTTCCCAGGTGGGAGTGGTCGCGATCGCCGCGGCCATTGAAATGGCCGAGAAAGCGGAACTCGATCTGGTCGAGATCGCCGCTGACGCCGAGCCCCCCGTCTGCCGGATCATGGACTACGGCAAGCATATCTTCGAAGAGAAGAAGCGCCAGACGGAAGCCCGTAAGAAGCAAAAACAGATCCAGGTGAAGGAGATCAAAATCCGCCCTGGTACTGAGGAAGGGGACTACCAGGTAAAACTTCGCAACCTGAAACGGTTCCTTGATGATGGTGATAAAGCAAAAGTGACTCTGCGATTCCGTGGCCGCGAAATGGCTCACCAGGATATCGGACTCGAAATGATGCGTCGGATCGAGAATGACCTGGAAGAGTACGCGGTGGTTGAGCAGGCGGCGAAAATCGAAGGTCGCCAGATGATCATGGTGCTGTCACCGAAAAAGAAAAAGTAAGCCAATTCCGGCTTGCTCAATCGATTACTACATTGTGCAAACAATGCGGAGCAGAACATGCCTAAGATGAAAACCAACCGTGGCGCGGCTAAGCGTTTCAAGAAAACCGCCAACGGCTTCAAACGTAAACACGCCTTCAAACGTCACATTCTGACCAAGAAGAGCTCCAAGCGTATCCGTCAATTGCGTCCCATGGGTATGGTGCACGCGTCTGACGTCGCTCTGGTTGCTCGGATGATGCCCTACGTATAACGGTCTGAATTGAATTTTTGGAGGAATGAACCATGGCACGTATGAAACGCGGCGTAGTCGCTAGAAGACGCCACAAGAAAATCCTGAAGGCCGCTAAAGGCTACTACGGTGCACGCAGCCGCGTGTTGCGCGTAGCCAAACAGGCTGTCACCCGCGCCGGTCAGTATGCGTATCGCGACCGTCGTCAGCGCAAGCGCCAGTTCCGTCAGCTGTGGATCGTGCGGATCAACGCCGCCGCCCGCATCAATGGTCTGTCCTACAGCCGTTTCATCAACGGTCTGAAAAAAGCAGCCATCGAAATCGATCGTAAAGTACTGGCCGACATCGCAGTGCACGATCTTGCTACTTTTGCAGCGTTAGCAGAAAAGGCAAAAGCCAGCCTGTCCAGCTAAGCGTAGCGGGTTCGTCGTCATATCGACGTGATGAATCATGCATAGAATAGGGGAAGGGCTCGCGCTCTTCCCCTTTTTGTTTTTTTAGCGCACCACTCGTGGCGGATCACGCATGGATAATCTGCAAACCCTTCTTCAGCAAGCCCTGTCTGCGGTGGCGCAGGCGGATTCTGTGGCCGCGCTTGACCAAGTGCGCGTGCAGTATCTGGGCAAAAAAGGGGAAATCACCGATCAGCTGAAAAACCTGGGCAAACTGGCGCCGGACCAGCGTCCTGCCGCAGGAGCCGAAATCAACCGCGCCAAAGAGGCGGTACAGACGGCGTTGAAAGAACGCCAGAGCCTGCTGGAAAACGCCGCGCTGGATCAGCAGCTGGCCAGCGAGCGGGTGGATGTGACTCTGCCGGGCCGCAGTGGTGGCTTGGGCGGCCTGCATCCCGTGACGCGCACGTTGCAACGTATCGAATCCTTTTTCGCCAATATGGGCTTCCAGGTTGTGGAAGGCCCCGAAATCGAAGATGACTACCACAACTTCGAAGCTCTCAATATTCCGTCCCATCACCCTGCGAGGGCGATGCACGACACTTTTTATTTTGACGCTAGCACGCTGCTGCGTACTCACACTTCACCGGTACAGGTGCGGGTGATGGAGCAGGGCGGCGCGCCGTATCGCATCATCTGCCCCGGCCGCGTATATCGCTGCGATTCCGATCTTACTCACACGCCGATGTTCCATCAGGTGGAAGGGTTGCTGGTAGACGAACACATCAGCTTCGCCGACCTGAAAGGCATGCTGGCTATTTTCCTGCGCGATTTCTTCGAGAAAGAACTAGACGTGCGCTTTCGGCCGTCCTATTTCCCTTTCACCGAACCGTCGGCGGAAGTGGATATCCAGTGCGTGATGTGCAACGGCAAAGGTTGCCGCGTGTGCAAGCAGACCGGCTGGCTGGAAGTGCTGGGCTGCGGCATGGTG
>DATLII010000579.1:0-10101 GCA_035539495.1 Dongiaceae bacterium | reverse complement strand
TTGCACGGAGGCAATGTTGACGACCAGACCACCCAAAACAGGCTGGGAGGTATATTGAATGATGTTATCGGCGCGGTTTTCACCAACCAGATAGGAGCCGATGTCGGCCAGCGCCAGATCGTTAAAGCGATCGATATCGCCAGCATTAACAGCGTTGGTTTGAATGGTTTTCAGTGGGGTGTCGTTCTTGCCCACAATTACACGACCAAAGTTTCCCTGCAAACCGCCGAAAATATTGCGCTGGTTGAATTCGCGGCCGTTGCTGCCAGTGCCGTTGTCCACGTCGGTGCCGTATTCCAGGGTGTAAACAGCGGTCAGGCCTTCGGCTACGTCGAAGTCGCCACGAATACCGAGACGGGAAGAGTTGCTTTCAATTTGGGAGCTGTCCAGCTCGTCGGTCACATCGGTGGCGCCGCCAGGCAAATAGGTGCCAGCGGTGGCGCCTGCCGGGAAGTCGATTTTTTCCAGGTCATACTGGTTTGCTGATACGTTGATTCTGCCATATACAGTGGGAAAGCCAGCCAGGGCGGGTGCGGCGGCAACAGTGGCGAGGCTTGCAGACAAGGCAAGAAGCAAAGGACGTTTCATTATTTGGTCTCCAGACAAAAGCTAAAAAAGAAAATAAGTAACAGGCAATCGCCTGTCTGGGACCGCACTCTACTCAGGCTGCTTCTTCGCCAGAACCAAGAAAAACTGCATTGCTTATCACGGGCGAAGCAATAGGCAGAGCTTGAGATCGTATTGCAAGAAATCGAATAAGCTTTCTACTTTTTAGTATTTCTGTTGCCCAAATGTGCTGGATAGACTGCGGCCAACTTTGACCATTTCCCTTATTCCTTTTATGGGAGTCCTTATGTCGGTGCCAGCAGTCGCCGCTCGCCGTTTCAATGTGTTACCGGGGTTTGGTTTGTCCCTGGGCTATACCCTGGTTTACCTGTCCATCATCGTTTTGATCCCTCTTGCTGCTGTCTTCCTGAAGACCATGGAGTTGAGCTGGGAGCAGTTCTGGCATGTGGTAACGGCGCCGAGGGTGGTGGCTTCCTACAAGCTGTCGTTCGGTGCTTCGCTGGCGGCTGCAGCCATCAACGCCTTCTTCGGCCTGCTACTGGCTTGGGCTCTGGTGCGCTATTCCTTTCCCGGTAAACGGATTGTGGATGCGCTGGTGGATCTGCCATTTGCGTTGCCCACCGCGGTTGCCGGCATCGCGCTGACAGCCCTGTACGCCCCCAATGGCTGGCTGGGTCAGTTCATTCAGGGGAAGCTGGGCATCAAGGTCGCATTTGGTCCCTTGGGCGTACTGGTGGCGCTGGTATTTATCGGTCTGCCATTCGTGGTGCGCACGGTGCAGCCCATTCTGGAAGATCTGGAAACTGAGCTGGAAGAAGCCGCTGCCAGCTTGGGCGCGCAGCGCTGGCAGACCTTCCGCTACGTGGTGCTGCCGATTCTGTTGCCCGCATTGCTGACTGGCTTCGCATTGGCCTTCGCGCGTGCCGTGGGGGAATATGGCTCGGTTATCTTCATTGCCGGCAACATTCCCATGCTGTCGGAAATCACCCCGCTCATGATCATCACCAAGCTGGAGCAGTACGACTATACCGGTGCTACCGCCATCGCCGTGGTGATGCTGGTGTTTTCATTCGTCCTGCTGCTGATCATTAATGGCTTGCAGGCCTGGGCTGGCCGTGTCACTGGCCGTGAACGTTGATTGCCCATATCTGAGTCAAGGGGATATTTGATGTCGACTTCCGCATTGGCCGCCAGCTTAGACAGCCCGGCCTGGAAAGCAAGCTCCACTCGTTTTGAAAGGAACATCGCCACCAGTGAATCGGCCTGGGTGAAATGGACCATCATCGGTACAGGGCTGACGTTCTTCACCATCTTCCTGCTGATGCCGCTGCTGGCAGTGTTCGTGGAAGCCTTGCGCAAAGGTTTTGACGTTTATTTCGCGGCGTTGGTAGATAGTGAGGCGCTGCATGCCATCCAGCTGACGCTGATTGCCGCCGCCATTTCGGTGCCATTGAATTTGGTGTTCGGTGTATCGGCGGCCTGGGCCATCGCCAAATTTGATTTCCGCGGCAAGCAGATTCTGATTTCGCTGATTGATCTGCCGTTCTCAGTGTCGCCGGTGGTGGTGGGCCTCTGCTATGTGCTGGTGTTCAGCGTGCATGGCTGGTTCGGACCCTGGTTGCAGGAACACAACCTGAAAGTAATCTTCGCCGTGCCCGGTATTGTGCTGGCCAGTATTTTCGTCACCTTTCCTTTTGTAGCGCGAGAATTGATTCCGCTGATGCAAGCCCAGGGTCGGGAAGAGGAAGAAGCCGCCATCGTGCTGGGCGCTAACGGCTGGCAGACCTTCTGGCACGTGACCCTGCCCAACATCAAATGGGGTCTGTTGTATGGCGTGATTCTCTGTAACGCGCGTGCGATGGGTGAGTTCGGTGCCGTCTCGGTGGTATCGGGCAAAATCAGGGGCGAAACCAACACCATGCCTCTGCACGTGGAAATTCTTTATAACGAGTATCAATTTGCTGCCGCTTTTGCCGTGGCCTCCCTGTTGGCGCTATTGGCGCTGGTGACGCTGGTCATCAAAACCTGGGTGGAGCATCGCGTAGGTCAGGCATCGCAATCGGTTAGTGACAAAAGCAGTACAGCGGGAGTGTCGTCATGAGTATTCAGGTGCAGAACATCCAGAAACGTTTCGGCAGTTTCGTGGCGTTGGACAATGTGTCGCTGGATTTTCCCAGCGGCGAATTGGTGGCGCTGCTGGGTCCTTCCGGCTGTGGCAAGACCACACTGCTGCGTATCATTGCCGGTCTGGAGCAGGCCGATACCGGCACCGTGCTGCTGGATGGTGAGGATGCTTCCTCCACTCATGTGCGTGAGCGTCAGGTCGGTTTTGTATTCCAGCATTACGCCCTGTTCAAGCACATGACTGTGTTCGACAACGTGGCGTTTGGCATGCGGATGAAGCCGCGTAACGTGCGGCCGAACGAAACCCAGATCAAGAAAAAAGTGCATGACCTGCTGAATCTGGTGCAACTGGATTGGCTGGCGGATCGTTTCCCCGCGCAATTGTCTGGTGGTCAACGTCAGCGGATTGCGCTGGCTCGTGCTCTGGCGGTGGAGCCGCGCGTATTGCTGCTGGACGAACCGTTCGGCGCGCTGGATGCGAAAGTGCGCAAAGAGCTGCGCCGCTGGCTGCGCAATTTGCACGACGAACTGCACATCACCTCGATTTTCGTAACCCACGATCAGGAAGAAGCGCTGGAAGTAGCGGACCGTGTGGTATTGATGGATCACGGTAAAGTGGAGCAGGTAGGCACGCCGGAAGAAGTGTACGGTCATCCCGCTACGCCATTCGTGTACGGTTTCCTGGGTTCCGTGAACCTGTTCCATGGTCGCATCGATGAAAATCACGTGCGGGTAGGGGACGATACCGTGCCGCATACGAACGATGTGATTTCGCAGGGATCGGAAGTGTATGCGTTTGCGCGCCCGCACGAACTGGATATCGTCACTGATCCCGAAAGCACCGCCGGCATCAAGGCGCGGGTCAACCGTATTCTGTCGTTCGGTGTCAGCGCGCGGGTGGAACTGGATGGCGTCAATGGCGCCACTGGCCAGCATTTCGAAGTCGAAATCGAGCAGGCGCGGGTGAAAGAACTGGCGCTGGTGGCAGGGCAAGTCGTGCGTCTGTTGCCATCGCGACTGAAAGTGTTCGAACGTTCTGAAAGCGGTCTGGGTGTGCGTCGATGAATTTTCAGCAGCTGCGGATCGTCCGCGAAACTGTACGCCGTAATTTCAACCTGACAGAAGTGGCCAACACGCTCTACACCTCGCAATCTGGCGTGTCGAAGCACATCAAGGATTTGGAAGACGAACTGTCGGTAGAACTGTTTGTGCGCAAGGGTAAGCGCCTGCTGGGCTTGACGGAGCCTGGTAAAGAGATGGTGAAAATCGTCGAGCGCATGCTGCTGGACGCACGCAACATCAAAAACCTGGCGGAGCAGTACAGCCAGCAGGACAGCGGCAGTCTCACCATTGCCACCACCCACACGCAGGCGCGATATGCGTTGCCGAAAGTGGTAACGGAATTCAAAAAGCTGTACCCGAAAGTGCATCTGAAACTGCATCAGGGCAGCCCGGCGGAAATTGCGCAGTTGTTGATGGATGGTGAAGCGGATATCGGTGTTGCCACCGAGACGCTGGGTGAAATTCCCGAGCTGGCGTCGTTTCCCTATTACGGTTGGCATCACGCGGTGATCGTGCCAGAGGACCATCCGCTGGTGCAGCCACCACCGTTGACGCTGGACGATATTGCAGCGCACCCGATCATTACGTATCACGAAGGTTTCACTGGCCGCGGACTGCTGGAAAAAACCTTCCATGACGCGGGTCTGCTGCCGGACATCGTGCTGTCAGCACTCGATGCGGACGTAATCAAATCCTACGTGGAATTGGGATTGGGCGTGGGTATCGTGGCATCGGTGGCGTTCAACCCCGAGCGTGACCGCGGCCTGCGTATGCTGGATTGCTCGCATCTGTTTGATGAGGTGTTCACTCGATTGGCAGTACGGCGCGGACATCTGCTGCGCCGTTATGCCTATCACTTTATCGAGCTGTGCGCGCCGGAATTGACCGAAGCGCGGGTAATGTCGGAAGTGATTCCGGAGGATGTGAACTAAGTTCGTTGGCTCGGTTCAGGCGCGCCAGATCTTTTGCAGCTGCTGCGCCTGTGCCGCCACATCGGCTAGATTTTCTGTCCGCCCAGCCTGTTGTTCCAGTTGCTTCAGGCCTGCTGCCAAATCCTGTTCGATCCGTTCCACGTTACTGCTGATGTTGCTGGCGAGGTCTGTCTGCTGCGCGGCGTTGTTGGCGATGGCCACCGTGATGGCGTCAATGTCGATGACCGACTGTGAAATCGTATCGAACGCATCAAACGCGGCTTTGGCTTCCTCTACGCTACGAGCCACCATATCCTTGCTCTGTTCCATCATCCCAACGCTGCTTTTCGCGGATTTCTGAATGTCTTCGATCTGACGTTTGATATCGACTGCCGCTGCAGTCGTTTTGGTCGCCAGTGACCGCACTTCATCCGCCACCACCGCAAAGCCACGACCATGCTCACCCGCGCGGGCTGCCTCAATAGCAGCGTTCAGTGCCAGTAGATTGGTTTGTTCAGTGATCCCGGTGATCATGTCCACCACTTTGCCGATGGCTTGGCTGTTCGTCGCCAGCTCGTTGATCTGCTGCGCGCCGCGACTGATCTGATCAGTGAGTTTTTCAATCTGCCGCGCCAAACCTTCCACAGCCTGTTGTCCCGTGCGAGCGTTGTGTTTAGCAGCATCCGCCACTTTTCTCGCCTGATCGGTGGAGTGGGTGATGTCGGCGAACGCATGGCCCAGGTGTTGGCCATCGCGAGCCAGATTATTCAGCTGGTGCAATTCCTGTTGTAGTTTTCGCAGCGAATCCTTTTGTGAATGCGACAAGCCGCTGTCGCTGCTGCTCACTAAATCCTGCAGGGTTTGCAATGTACGCAGGGTTGAATTGCGCTGATCGGCCAGTTGTTGCAGCAGCGCTTCCAGATTGTGAGCATTGCCGCCCAGCTTGCCTGCCTGTGCCAGCCATTGGGCTTCGCGCCGCTGGAAGCCATGCGTGATGGTAGAAAACAGGAAATACACGCCGCACACCACCAGAATCAATGTCAGCACAAACATGGTTTCAATCGAACCGCTCTTGTCGCCGGTGTTGGCTTTTTCCACTTGCAACATGAAGTCCGAACTCAGCGGTGCCAGTTGGTCGAAGCGGCTGTCGATTTCTTTCAGCTGGGAATCCACTTTGCCGGCCTGTTCCACCAGTTGTTGAAACAGTGTCTGGAAGCCCTGAATTTTTTCAGTAATAGCAGCGTGTTCTTCTTCCGCCAGTTCTGACTGGGGGATTTCCTGCAGGAAAGCCTGCACTTTATCGCCGAAGGTTTTCAAATGCGCCGCATCGCGGTCGATCTGGAAATCCAGCTGTTCGTTCTGCATGTCGGTGAACAGGCTGTACAGGTACACAGCGTTCTGTTCTTTCAGATACAGATCCAATGCGGTGGCGGTTGTGCCGAGTTGTTCGCGGACGGGAATATAGGCTTCTTGTGCAGTGATCAGCGTGTTCAACTGCAATTGGTATTGCGACAACTGCTCGATCAGCAATGACACCAGACTTTCCAGTGCTTCATTGGCACTACTAAAGGTGAGAGTGGCAACCGATGCCAGGCTCTTGTTGTTGTCCTGCAATTGTTGCAGCAGTTGGCGATTGGAAGCGGCGTTGTTGCTGGCGCGCAGTTGTTGGGTGCGAATCACCAGGCTCTGGATCTGATTCGCCACCGACAGGTACTGCAGGATGTGTTGTTGGGCTTGTAGCCGCTCCCGGGCCTGACTCTGGTTGTGCAGATACAGGCTGCCCAGCAGCGCGATGCTGCACAGTATGACGATCGTGATGACTTTGACGCGGAGGGAAAGGTGGGCCTGTGACATCGGGCGCTACGCTCAAAACTGGAAAGACTGAGTTTTAAGCATAGCAGCCGCCCGGCAGGTGGTTAGGCGAGCGGTTGGGCCGATGGCCGAATGATGAGCTTAGCGGCCGTCGGCAGCGAAGGCGACCAGGTGGTCCACTTCCAGCTTTATTCCAACCTGTTCGCCAACCTGGTGGTCGTTATGACTGGGAAATACTGCATCCACCACGCTGCCGGTGGGCAACTGCAGTTTCAGCAGGGTAGAGGCACCAGTGAAGGTCTTTTGCAGCACCTTGCCATTCAGATGGCTGGTGGGGTCGGGAATGATGTCGTCGGGTCGTAGCAGCACGTCCACAACAGTGCCGGATTCCCAGGGATAAGCGCGGTTGCCGTTGATCACGCCGATTTCGGTTTCCACCCGCTCGGGCGACAGCGCGCGGCCCGGAATGAACTGGCCCAGGCCGATGAAGTTGGCCACGAAACGATTGGCCGGTTCGTGGTACAGCGCAAACGGCGTATCCCACTGTTGCAGGCGGCCGTCTTGCAGCACGCCCACTTTGTCGGAGACAGCGAAGGCTTCTTCCTGATCGTGAGTCACCAGCAGGCCGGTGATACCCTGACGCTTCAGTATGTCGCGCACTTCCAACGCCAGCCGGCGACGCAAGTCCACATCCAGATTGGAGAAAGGTTCGTCCAGCAGAATCAGCGACGGTTCCGGCGCCAGCGCCCGGGCCAGCGCCACTCGTTGTTGCTGACCACCCGAGATTTCATGGGGATAGCGGTGACTGATCTGGTCCAGGCCCACCATTTCCAGCACCCGGGCCGCCACCTTTTGCTTCTCCGCCCGGCTCAGCTTGCGCAGGCCAAAGCAGACGTTTTCCCACAAGGTGAGATGGGGGAACAGGGCGTAATCCTGGAACACCATGCCCAGGTGGCGTTGTTCCGGCGGTATACGTTGGGTGGCGGTGGAAACGGGGTGGCCGTTCAGGCGGATGGTGCCGCCAGTAACCGGTTCGAAGCCGGCGATAGCGCGTAAGGTGGTGGTTTTACCGCAGCCACTGGGGCCCAGCAGACAGGCGATTTCGCCCGGATTGATATGGAAACTGAGGTCGTCCACCACGGTGTTGCGAGCGGCGCCGTCAACAAAGGCGCAGGACACAGATTCCAGTTGCAGCAGGGGTTCCGGGGGGGACATTGACAGCATTCCCGTATAAAAAAAGGCCGTATAAAAGGGCCGTATCAGGGTTTCCAGAGACCCAGCAGATATTCCATCAGGGCTTTCTGGGCATGCAGGCGGTTTTCGGCTTCATCCCATACCACGGAGCGGGGATCGTCCAGCATGTCCTCGCTGACTTCCTCGCCGCGGTGGGCGGGCAGACAATGCATGAACAGGGCATCCTTGGCCGCCAGATTCATCAATGCCGGCGACACCTGGTAACCGGCAAATGCATTGACCCGATGATCCTGCTCTTGTTCCTGACCCATGCTGGCCCAAACATCAGTGGCCACCAGATGGGCGTGGGCCACGGCGATTTTCGGATCCCGCACGATGGTGACGCGATCGCTATTGGCAGCCACCAAACTAGCGCTGGGCTCGAAGCCTTCCGGGCAGGCGATGCGCAACTGGAAGCCGAACTGGCGGGCGGCATCAATGTAGGAGTGGCACATGTTATTGCCGTCGCCGACCCAGGCCACGATCTTGCCGCGGATGGAGCCACGATGTTCGATGAAGGTCTGGATATCGGCCAGTAACTGACACGGATGATAGGTGTCGGTGAGCGCGTTGATCACGGGCACGCTGGAGTAGCGGGCGAAGGTTTCGATTTTCTCGTGCTCGAAAGTGCGGATCATGATGATGTCCACCATGCGCGACAGCACGCGCGCGGTGTCCGCTACGGGCTCACCGCGGCCCAACTGGGTGTCACGGGGCGACAGGAAAATCGCGCCGCCGCCGCATTGCAGCATGGCACTTTCAAATGACACGCGGGTGCGGGTGGAGGATTTTTCGAAAATCATCCCCAGCACTTTGTTCTTGAACGGCTCGTGCGGCACGCCCTTGCGCAACATGGCTTTCAGCTCGATGGCCCGGTCCAGCAGCTTTTCCAGCGTGGTGGGGTCGATGTCCTGTAATGTCAGAAAATGCCGTGTTGCCATGGCTGGGTCCCGCAAACTATTGGTCAAGAACAAGTAGGAAAAAATGTGTTACATCGTGGCGTTCGCGGGGGAAAAGCGTTGCTTTTCCCTCATCCCGCTCACCCATGCAGCAGAGCGTCCATCTTCGCTGTTTCATGAGGCACAATTAACGTAATCAATTTCATTTCAGCGGCGCGGTTTTGCGCGCTCGTCGGCGGCCCACACCTTGATGAGTTTCACCAGCGTAGTCACCAATTGGTCCGCTTCGCTATCGCTCATGGTAAGGGCCGGCAGCAGCCGCACCACTTTGTCCGAAGTAACGTTGATCAGCAGGCCCTGTTCTTTTGCCAGCATCACCAGCTCAGCACAAGGTTCTTTCAGCTCAACGCCAATCAACAAGCCTTTGCCGCGAATTTCGGTGACGTACTCAGCGCCGTCCAGTTGCGCGCGGAAACCCTGCACGATGCGCTCGCCTAATGCCTTGGCGCGGGCCGGCAGATTTTCCGACACGATGGTGTCGACAACCGCCAGCGCAACACCGCAGCACAGCGGATTACCACCATAGGTGGAACCGTGATTGCCGGGTTTGAACGTGTTGGCAGCAACACCACGTGCCAGGCACGCGCCAATCGGTACGCCATTGCCCAAACCTTTCGCAGTGGTTACAACATCCGGCAAAAAGCCCAGCTGCTGGTATGCGAAATAGGTGCCGGTGCGGCCGTTGCCAGTCTGGATCTCGTCCAGCATCAACAGCCAGCCGTTTTCGTCACAGATCGCGCGCAGACCTTTCATGTATTCGTCCGACGCGATGTGAATGCCACCTTCGCCCTGCACCGGTTCCACCAACACAGCCACCACTTTGGGATTGTTGTTGGCGATAGTGCGCACGGCTTCCAGATCGTTGTACGGCGCCCGCACAAAACCCTGCACCAGTGGCTCGAAACCGGCCTGCACTTTGCGGCTGCCAGTGGCGGTGAGGGTGGCAAGGGTGCGACCGTGGAACGAATGGTCCATCACGATAATGGCGGGTTTATCGATTTCTTTGTTGTGGCCGTACAGACGTGCGATTTTGATGGCGCACTCGTTGGCTTCAGCGCCGGAGTTGCCGAAAAACGCCGCTTCCATGCCAGACACTTCACACAGACGCTGGCCCAGTTTTTCCTGATTGGGAATTCGGTAAAGATTGGAGGTATGCACCAGGCGCGAGGCCTGCTCCTGGATCACGCGGGTGATTTTGGGATGGCAGTGGCCCAGGCCACAAACTGCAATGCCACTGATGCCGTCCAGATACCGATTACCTTCGGTATCGAACAACCAGACGCCTTCGCCTTTCTCGAAGGCCACGTCCATCTGCCGGTAGGTGGACATCAAACCCGTTGTTGCCATAGCGCTTTACCGATCCTCAACTCCGTGACCACAAAATAAAAAAGGCAGCGATTGCTGCCGTCAGAAAGTCAATCATAGTCCCAATC
>DATLII010000578.1:0-6725 GCA_035539495.1 Dongiaceae bacterium | reverse complement strand
ACCCAGTGCTTGCGCTTCTTTCAACACGTCGTTGAAGTCGCGGCCCTTGTCGCGCATTTCGGTCAGGATGAAGTTGCCGGTGCCATTGATGATGCCGGCGACCCATTGAATACGGTTGGCGGTGAGGCCTTCGCGGATGGCTTTAATGATGGGGATGCCGCCAGCAACTGCGGCTTCGAACGCCACGTTCACGCCTTTCTTCTGGGCGGCGGCGAACACTTCGTTGCCGTACTGGGCGATCAGGGCCTTGTTGGCGGTGACGACGTGCTTGCCGTTCTCGATGGCTTTCATTACCAGGTCGCGGGCGGTGGTGGTGCCACCGATCAGTTCCACCACGATATCCACTTCGGGATCGTTCACGACGGCGAAGATGTCGCGGGACACTTTCACACCGGCGGTATTGATGGCCGGATTGTCCCGGCGGGCACCAATATGCGTGACCACGATTTCACGTCCGGCGCGACGGGCAATGTCTTCCCGGTTGCGATTCAGAACGTTGAACGTACCACTGCCGACCGTACCCAGCCCCACGATGCCAACATTAACCGGTTTCAAGCAAATCACCTCTTGGTTATCAGTCGGTCGGAACCGACAAGCACGTCATCGCCGACGGGCTCGATATGCCAGCTCAGCTCCGTTTCCGACATTTTAGAATTCAGGTGGTATTCACGACGCCCGAACAGCCCGGGGCCGCGCCAGCCGGGCATATTATAACGTTTCGATGCATCAGGAAACTCGACCGCCAGCCCAGTCTGCAAATTCTGGCCAGGTATCGCAATGCCCATAAAAAATGCCGGCGCATGGCCGGCATTTCAGGGTACGACTGGACCTGAACTTACTGGATGCCCAGTTGAGCCGCCAGTTGAGCGGCAGGTACATAGCCACCGACTTGACGGCCATCCTTGGTGAATACCGCCGGGGTGCCCTGTACACCCATCTGCTGACCCAGGTTGATCTGGTCCTGAATCACGTTCTGATCGCAAGCCTGACCGGCCGGGGTTGTAATCTCTTCGTTGGTGGTCTTGGCCTTGGTCATAGCTGCGGCACGGTCTTTGGAACACCAGATACCCGCCATTGATTGACCGGCCGGGGACTGCAGACCACTCCGGGGCCAAGCCGCGTACTTCACGGTAATACCCATTTTGTTCAACTGGGGGATTTCAGTGTGGAATTTGCGGCAATAACCGCAGGTGGTGTCAGTGAAAACTACGACTTCACCCTTTTCCTGGCCTTCAGCCTTGAACACCACCAGATCTTTGTCTTTCAGTTCTTTAAGTGCGCCTACACGCTGTTCGCTGCGACGCTTCTCGGTCAGGTTCTCTACCCCGCCATCGCCAACCTTATGCAGGTCACCGGCCACGATGTATTGGCCATCCGGCGACACCAGCAGCAATTCACCGTGTTCGGTTTCCAGCTGATACAGGCCTTTCACTGGCGTGGTATCAATGGCTTTCACCTTCAGGTTAGGCAACTTGGATTCCAGGTTTTTGGTGATGGCCGCAGTTTCCGGCGGCTGAGCTGCCTGAACCACACCACTGATAACAAGGGAAAAAGCAAGCAGAGACA
This sequence comes from Dongiaceae bacterium, assembly GCA_035539495.1. GTDB lineage: Bacteria > Pseudomonadota > Gammaproteobacteria > Pseudomonadales > Ketobacteraceae > Ch67. Next base: position 5,159 of record DATLII010000578.1, on the reverse strand, counting down.
AAGCTTTGAACTTCAACATGGAGGAGAGACTCTCGGGTTCGATGCGTCTGACTATTAGACCGGAGTTTGCTGGGGAGTTCCAGCGGCTACAGCACAACTCCGAAGCAAATCAGCCGCGGGGATGGTGACGCCGGTGCAGCTCCTGCAAGCGGTGTTTGGCTACGTGAGTATAGATCTGGGTCGTGGAAAGATCGCTGTGACCGAGCAGCAACTGCACAACTCGCAGATCGGCGCCATGATTCAGCAGATGTGTGGCAAATGCATGACGCAATGTGTGGGGTGACACCGACGCCTGCACGCCCGCCGTGCGAACGTGATGTTTGATGCGGTGCCAGAAGGTTTGGCGGGTCATGGTGTCACCGCGATTACTGGGGAACAGGGTATTGCCATCCGGTGCCGCCAGCAGCAACGGTCGCGCTTCTTTCATATAGCGCACCAGCCAGTGGATCGCCTCCTCCCCCATGGGCACCAGACGTTCCTTGCTGCCTTTACCCAGCAGCCGCACCACTCCCTGACGCAGATTGATATCGCCGGTGGTCAGGTTCACCAGCTCCGACACCCGTAACCCACAGGCGTATAGTAGCTCCAGCATGGCCTTGTCTCGCAGGCCGATGGGATCATCCAGATCCGGCGCCCGCAGCAGACGCTCCACATCCTGCTCGCTCAGGGTTTTGGGCAACGGTTTACCCAGCTTGGGCATATCCACTTGAGCCGACGGGTCGTGGGACAAGCGGTTTTCCCGCACCAGATACTGGTAGAACCCCCGCACCGCCGACAGGAAACGGGCGCTGGAGCGGGCGCTGAACCCGCGCTCGAAACGGTGCGACATGTACTGGCCCAGATCTGCATCTGAAACCGCCAGCAGTGACGTGTCCCGGTTTTCTCCCAGCCAGCGGGAAAAGGCCGTCAGGTCGCGCCGATAGGAATCCAGGCTGTTGTCGCTCAGCCCTTTCTCCAGCCAGCAGGCATCCAGATACTGCCCGATCAGCGCGTCGGCCTTGGGGTCCGCAGTGGTCTGATTCGTCACCATTTCCTCTCCAGGTTCGTACATCTGTTTATAATCGGCCGGTTCCCGTTCCATAACAACAATTTGAATCAAAACGGACCCATCTCCATATGCCTTCGACCAAGTCCGCTCAGGCCGCCGCCCACCGCACGGAACAGCTGCCCGGGTTGAATATCTATCGCGCTCTGGCGGTAATTCTGATGATCCTGGCCCATGCGGCCCGAGTGCAGCATCCCCTTCCGACTGGCTCGCTGACGTCGCCCTTTGATTGGCCCTTCGCTGCCAGCCTGCAGATCGAACCCATCATTTCCGCCATGTTCCTGTTCATCGCCGGATTCAGTCTGGTGTTGTCACGGCAAGCCAGCGGTGAAACGCCAACCCAGTGGCTGCGGCGCCTGGGCGGACGAATGCTGACGCTGTATGCCATTTCCGTGCTGTTTTTCCTGGCAGATCAGGGCTTTCAATGGCCGGACCTGTTGGTGTCCTCCGGGGTGCTGGGGGTCATTGCGGCGGGGGTTTTTAGCAGTGGACTGATTCTGGTGTCGCCACGGCCCTGGCCTGTATTGGGTGGGTTAATCCTGGCGGGATTGGGCATTACGGCCTGGGTGGACAGCCAGCGCTTGAGTATCCCGGGCCTGAACGCGGGTGCCGGCGGGATGCTGCCTCTGCTGACCCTGGCCTGGCTCGGCACACTGACGGGGCTGGTCTATAAACGCTGGCCCGGCAACGGTTTATTCGTGCTATTCGGCGTCAGCCTGCTGGTGGGATTGGTGGCGCTGGCGGCACCGTATCCCTGGATTACGCATCCGCTGACGGAAATCCGCACCTATCCCGGAGATCGTATCCAGCAGGTTCTGTTCTCGCTGCAGGATCTGGTGGGTCTGTACAACGGCGAGCCCGTGCGGCACAGCATCCGCTTCTGGAATCACGGCTGGATTTTCCCGTTGCGCGCGCTGCCGCTGCTGATGGTGGGATTGATCCTGTTCCTGGGATTGATGCGACAGTTGCGCAATCCCGTGCAGCGTTTCCTGGACTGGATGGGGCGCCAGGCGCTCAACCTGTACATCCTGCATTTAATATTGCTGGCGGGAGTGGAAGTAGGCCCTTGGCAGCCCTCTGCTGGCTGGCAGACGTTGGCTCTGGTGGCCGGAATTGTCGCGGCCTCGCCGTGGATACTGCGTTATCTGTCGTTCGTGCCGTTTCGGCTAGGCGTGGTGAAATCAAATAAAAAGCCCCGCCGAAGCGGGGCTGTGGGCTAATCCGCCTCTTTCACAGCGGATTGAAACGGGAGCGTAACCGTAAACATAAGCATTCGAAACAGAATAAAAGTGGCTGCAGAAATAACCAGAATCACTTTGAGCAGTTGCATCGGCATTCCCCTTATTTTTAGTTTTATTATTGCCGTGGAGCGGTAGTACCGTGGATCGCTTTAAATCGTTATGCGATGAATCATCAGAACTTGGATTCGATATTACCGAACCAGAAAACGGCTACAAGCCTCGCTAACAGCATTGCTCAGTAATGCTACAAATAGATGCAATTGTCTCCAAAGCGGCCTTGCATTGGTTACAGAAGACAAACACCAACCCTACCTGAACGATGGTCTACACTGAAAAAACAGCCATTTCCGGCGATAAATTAAAGAATCTATAAATGCGCGCGATTTTTTTGTTCCTGCTGCTTACCTGCTGTATCGCAAAAGCCGAAACCTTCGCCGTGGAGTCTGATAAAGGCCAAAGTGCGCTCTATCCCTATGTGGATTTCATAGAAGACAGTACACGCGAGCTCACCTTTGACGCCATTCTGGCACTGCCAGAAAGCCGCTGGACGCACAACGGCCCCGATGTGTTCAACAAGGGCTACAGTGATTCCACCTGGTGGTTGCGGGTGCATCTGCGCAATCCCTCCGACGGCAAACTGAATCGGTTCCTGGAAATCAGCTATCCGGTACTGGATTACGTTGACACCTACATCACCACCGGCAACGAGCTGCACCACGAATACAAGCTCGGCGACAAATACAGCTTCGACAAGCGCCCCATCGAACACCGACATTTCGTGATTCCCCTGGAATGGAAGGCGCAGGAAACCATTACCGTTTATCTGGCCGTGCGCAGCAGCAGTTCGATTCAAGTGCCGCTGACATTGTGGGAACAGCACGACTTCTACAACGTGGATCAAACCCGCACTCTTATCCACGGGGTGTACTACGGCATCATGTTCGTGATGATCATGTACAACCTGTTTGTTTACTTGGTGGTGGGCGAGCGCAATTACCTGTACTACGTAATGTTCGTGCTGTGCATGCCGCTGTTCCTCGCCAGCCTGAATGGATTCGCGTTCCAGTATCTGTGGCCCAACTTCACGCAGTGGAATGATCAGTCGATCATCGTGGCGCTATCGGGCGTGGTGTTGTTCGGCAGTATTTTCACGTTCCGTTTTCTTGAACTCAGTAAAATGCATGCGGCCTACCGCTGGATTTCGGTGGCGCTGAATGTCGGTGCGCTGATCATCATCGGGTTGTCGTTCTATCTATCTTACCGGATCATGATTCACATCCTGATTCCGTTCGCGTCGCTGGCCTGTATTTATGCGCTGGTGTCCGGCTGCATGTGCTGGATGGGCGGTGGGCTGTCGGCGCGTTACTACACCGTAGCCTGGAGTTCGTTGTTGGGCGGCGGCGTGATTCTGGCACTGAACAAATTCGATGTGCTGCCGAAAAACACTTTCACCGAATATGCCACTCAGATTGGTTCAGCGCTGGAAGTGATTCTGTTGTCGTTTGCACTAGCGGAGCGTATCAACCAGGAACGACGCATGCGTTTCAACGCGCAGCAAGAGGCGCTCACCACCGAACGTGAATTGCGTCAGGCCCGTGAAGAAGCACTGGCGATTCAGAAGCAAGCCACCGAATCGCTGGAGCAACGGGTGAAAGACCGCACCCATGAATTGGAAAAACTCAACGAGAAGCTGGAAGAACTGAGTGCCACCGACCAGTTGACCGGCCTGAAAAACCGCCGCTATCTCGATAATACGCTGGCGGAAGAATTTTCCCGTTGCGCTCGCTATGGCCACACCCTGGCCGTCCTGCTGATGGACATCGATCACTTCAAACGTTTCAATGACACCTACGGCCACTTGATCGGCGATGAATGTCTGAAAGATGTTGCCCATCATGTTCGCAAAGGTCTGCGCTGGCCATCGGATCGCGCTGCCCGCTATGGTGGAGAGGAATTCTGCGTGATCCTGCCGGAAACAGATGCGGATGGCGCGCTGACCGTCGCGGAGCGCATTCGTCGCAACGTGGAGCTGATGAATTTCATGGTAAAGGATCAGCGCGTGCCCGTTAGCGTGAGCATCGGCGTCGCCATACTGGTTCCCCAGCCGCACCAGAAACCGGAACTGATTCTGGAATGCGCCGACAGCGCGCTGTATTTATCGAAAGAAGCCGGCCGCAATCGGGTGACATTGCACCAGAACAACTGAGTGCCATTAAAATTCCTCCCAACCATCCGCTGCAGGTTCCGATCTGCGCCGTGCCGACGACGGTTGCACGCGCGCTTCACCACGACGCGCCCCCACAGTGGCAGCAGCACTGCGACCGACATGCATAGCACTCTTTTCATCCGTGCGGAAAAAAGCCATTTGCGCGCTGAGACGACGTGCCTGATCTGCCATGGTTTCGCTGGCAGCTGAGGCTTCCTCCACCAACGCGGCATTTTGCTGCGTCATCTCATCCATTTGCGCAACCGCTATATTGACCTGATCGATACCGGAAGATTGTTCCTGTGCTGACTGCGCCAACTCAGTGATCAGTGTGCTCACATCGTTGACCGACTGAATAATCTGGCCCAGCATTTTGCCGGATTCCTGCACCAACGCTGTGCCGTCATCCACTCGGGTCACGCTCTCAGTAATCAGTGCCTTGATTTCACGGGCCGCGTTGGCCGAGCGTTGTGCCAGGTTGCGAACTTCCCCGGCCACCACTGCAAAACCACGCCCCTGCTCACCGGCTCGCGCAGCCTCTACCGCTGCATTCAGTGCCAGCAGATTGGTCTGGAACGCGATCTCGTCGATCACACCGATGATATCGGCAATCTTTTTGCTGCTGACGTTGATGGCATTGATCGCACTGACCGCTCGCTGTGCCACC
>DATLII010000577.1:0-7933 GCA_035539495.1 Dongiaceae bacterium | reverse complement strand
GAATTCATCCATCAGGCGTTTGCCGCCTGGCGCAACAGCAACCATCGCATTCCGTTTTTGAATCTATTTTTGCTGCACGATTTCGACAGCGATTTGGTGGATTCGCTGGCCAGCTATTATGGTTCCAGCGATCCTGCATTCCGCGCGTATCTGGATTCGCTAGGTTTTCGCCATCGCAACAACACCGACAAACCCGCCTGGCCTGCGGTGCTGGAAGCAGCCCGCGCCAGCGGCCTGCGTTGATACTGAACAAGAGGGAGAAAATCATGTTGTATCAGGGAGGCTGCCACTGCGGCGCCGTTCGGTTCGAAGTGGATGCGCCGGATGACATCACCGTGTCCGATTGCAATTGTTCAATCTGCCGCAAAACGGGTTTTCTGCATTTGATTGTACCGAAATCAAAATTTCGTTTGCTGCAAGGCGCCGAGCAGATCACCACGTACACCTTCAATACGGGCGTGGCGAAACATACTTTCTGCAAGGTATGCGGGATCAAATCATTTTATACACCGCGTTCGAATCCTGATGGAGTGGATGTGAATCTGCGCTGCCTGGATACGCCGCCGCAACAAATGACCATAAAACCCTTCGACGGCCAGAACTGGGAACAACACGCGGCATCCCTGCATCATTTGAGTCAGGAATAAACGCCACGTTTTTCAAATACGTTTTTAATTAATGGTGGCCGTCTCCGGCACGGATACAGACGCCATCGCCATACGCGCCCGCTTGTCGGCGTACATGCGTGTGTCGGCGTGGTGCAGCAAATCATCCAATGTAATAGCGCCCGGCACAGGGCCTGTCACCACACCCAAACTGCATGCAAGTTGAAATGGTTGCCCGCTGGTTTGATTGTAAGCATCGAGCCGCGCCTGCAAACGTCGTCGCATACCGGCGCTGTCCTCGCTGCGCCCCAATGCCAGCACGCAGAATTCATCGCCACCGATGCGGGCCAGGATATCGGATTCACGGAAGGTCTGACGCAACACATTGGCGATAGCGCTGATCATGTTGTCTCCCACGCCGTGACCTTGGCTGTCATTGACCCGCTTCAGGCCGTCCAGGTCCAGGTACACCAAACTGAAACAATCACCGCTGCGCACCACACGCCGGATGATTTTGTCAGCCAGCAGACGGAAGCCGCGACGGTTGTACAAGCCAGAGAGTTCATCGGTAATCGACAGCGCATGTATCTGCTGCAGCGCCATCTGTAATTCCCGCGTGCGTTCCTGCACCCGATACTCCAGTTCACTGTACATCTGAATATTTTCCAGCGTCACTGACACTGCATCCGCCAGCGCCTGCAGCAACTGGATTTCCTCCAGCAGGGGTTGATGCGGGCGAGCCCAGTAATTGCCGATCGCGCCAATAGGCGCGTGCGTGCGCACAGGCGCCATCACCATGCTTTTAATAAAAGTGTTCTGATACAGGCCCTCGGGAATGCGTTCATCTGTCGCCACGTCGGCCACGACAGCTGGCACGCGATGCTGCATGCACCAGCCGCTGACACAACGCTCCATGGGAAAACGCTGGCCTTTCCACAACGGTGCGATGGCGTCCTCGTCTACATAGTGGCAGAAATCACCATCGCGCAAGACAAAAGTGGAACCGTCACACCCGGTCAGACGGCGCGCAGCATTGCGCACCAGGGTCTGCACGGTAGACAGATTGCGTGCCAACGACAGTTGCTGAATGACATGTAGCAGGAATTCCATACTGGCTGAAAAATGAAATCCCTGCGGGTCCGTGTGGACAGGACTTTCATTGGCCATGATCGCGAGCTCTTGGCTGATGAATGGAAACCGCGACCTGCTGGTTTGGCGAGCATTGTGCGGGCGTTCACCGCGGGATAACGCCCGTCGCGAGTCGCGGTCCTGTCATCATAGCTGTGTATGAGACGCTCGGGTTGGACTGTTTTTTTCTTAAAAATTGTTTTTTTTATTGCTGGCGGGAATGAATGAGCGGAACGCAAGGCCACCCATGACATTGAATTTAAAGATTGATCGCATCTTCACGGGATATGGGCAGAGTGCCTGCGGCATGACCTGCTGCATAAATAGCCGGTTGCAATGCGGCCTCGTTCTGCACGGATTCGACTTCCACATTCGGCTGCCCAGTCTGCTCTGACATCACCGCGCCGAAACCTAAATTGAGTGCGATCAGCGTTCCAAATATCAGAATGACGTATTCCATAGCATGTACTCCTGGCAAAAAAACGGGGGTTCGCGCGGCAAAATACGACACTGTTTGCGGCGTTTTTCGCGATTGCGCGTGTCCAGGGTGCAGCGTAATCTGGCCGCTCTTCGTCGCGAACGGGCAGGACGGACAAGATGACAGGAAAAACAGACAGCGCCGCTTTGCGGGTGGCCATTGTCGCGACACCTTTTGCCATGCTGTCGGCGGTGCTGACATTGCAGGATTGTCTGCTGGTGGCGAATTACAATGCGTTCCGCTTCGGTCGCAGCGGCCGGCATTTTCAAGCCAGTGTGGTCAGCGCCGAGCCAGATGCCATCGTGTCCTACGCCGGTTTGAAATTGGACGCCGTGCAAGCACTGCCCGCTGCAGACGCGGTGGATCTGGTGTTGATTCCGTCAGGGCCGCCGCCCATTCTGGATCAGGATGCGATGGCCACCTGGGTCGAGCGCAACCAACCGTTGCAGGAATGGCTGCTGCAGGTGCATGCCGCTGGCGCCACCATTGGCTCCTGTTGCACTGGCAGCCTGATACTGGCAGCGACGGGTTTGCTGGATCATATTCCCGCCACTACCCATTGGGCGATGGAGCAGGCGGCGCAAGCCCTGTTTCCGAATGTGCGCTGGTGTCTGGATGAAGCTGTGATCGAACATGGTCGCGTATTGACTGCAGGCGGTTACGGCATGCTGTCGACGCTGGTGCCGCATCTGGTTCGTCACTATCTCGGCACCGATGTGGCGATGGAAACCTCACGCATGCTGATGATGGACCCCAACAGCGAACGCCATCCCGCGTTTCGGCAGGGCTCTCTCGATGTGGCGTACGACAATCCCCGTATTGAAACACTGAAGCAGTATCTGGCGCAGAATTTCCGCCGCGCGCTTTCGCTGGAAGACATGGCACTGGCATTGAGCACCACCGAGCGCACGCTCACCCGCGTCTGCCAAAAAGAATTGGGCATGACGCCGATGCAATTTCTGCAGCGGGTGCGCATCGAAGCAGTGATGTCGGCATTGCAGCTGACACCAGCGCCGGTGAATCGCATCGTGTGGGATGTGGGTTATGAAGACGTAAGCACGTTTCAGCGCCTGTTCAAACGGCACACGGGTTTGACCATGTCCGAATATCGTCGGCGTTTCGCGGTGAAAATCTATGGTGCGCTGGGGCAGGACGAAGTGGCGTTCGAGGCTTGAACATAGCTGACCTGAACGTAGTGGGTGAATCCGCGCGTTAATGTGAGCGTAGGTCCTTCCGTATTTGAGCCAAATCGGTTTGCATCCACTGCATCAGTTTGTCGGCCGCCATGGGTTTTGCCAGGAAGTAGCCCTGAATCAGTTCCACATTGAACTGCAGCAGCAGATCGAAATCGTCGCGGTTCTCCACGCCTTCCGCCACCGTAATCAACTTCAGCTGGTGCGCCATCTCCACTGTGTTTTGAAGAATGGTGCGCTGCTGGGGGCGGGTCGCTACGTTGTGCACCAGAGTGCGATCGATTTTAAGTTCCGTGGCCGGCACCCGTGACAACTGCTGCGCATTGGCAAAACCGCTGCCGTAATCGTCGATCGCCACGCCAAACCCTTTCAGCCGCAAGCGCGCCAAGGTTTGAATCGACGATGCCAGCTCACCCAACAGCGCGTTCTCCGTCACTTCCAGCGTGATTTCGTTGGGCGCTACGCCGTATAGATTGGTGAGTTGGGTGATCCAGTCCACCAAAGTGGGATCAGCCAGTGACAGTGGCGACAAATTGAAGGCGAGATTGAAATTCACCCCGCGCCGTTGCCATTGCTGTTTTTGCCGCAGCGCCAGTTCCAGCAGATAACGGGTGAGCCTGTCGATCAGACCGTGGCGCTCCGCCACCGCAATAAATTGGCCGGGGGAAATATTGCCTTTCACCGGATCGTGCCAGCGCGCCAGCGCCTCGACGCCTTTCAGCAGCATGCCTTTGCCGGTGAGCTTGGGCTGATAATGCAAGGTGAGGTGGTTCGCCTGCAGTGCATGACTGATTTCGGTGGCGGTAACTTCCTCGGCTTGTTTAGCACTGTCTTTGTGCTTGACCACGGATTCCAGTTGTTTAAGACCACACCGCAATAAATCTTCGTTCAGCGGTTTGTTGAACGTGCCCAGCACCGATAATCCGTCCGCTTCCGCCATGGTGCCGACACTGGCGATCAGTACGGGATCTTTCGAACTCAGAATGATGATCGCGCGGGCCAGCGTTTCTTTCGCAATATGGCGAATCAATTCGACGCCGTCCATCACTGGCATTTCCAAATCCACCATCACCACATCGGCGGTCTGCTGCCGCAATTGTTCCAGAGCCAGTGCGCCATTGCTGGCATCTCGCAACCGGGGTACGCCGACCACACGGCACAGATTCAGCGCGAATTGCCGCTGCACCTCGCTGTCGTCCACCACCAGTACGTCGAGTTGACCCATGTCGCTGTGTCCTCAGGTTGCGATCAGATCCGGAATAACATCCAGCGCGGCAATTTCCTGTGCCGCACCCATTTTGATGGCTTCTTTGGGCATGCCAAACACCACGCAGGACGCTTCGTCCTGGGCAATGGTGCGTGCGCCAGCATTACGCATTTCCAACAGACCGCGGGCGCCATCATCGCCCATGCCAGTCATGATCACGCCGGTGGCACTGCGCCCCACCTGCTTAGCCACCGAACGAAACAGCACATCCACTGACGGACAATGCCGGTTCACCGCCGGTCCGCGAAATACTTTGGCAATGAATTGCGCGCCGCTGCGCTGCACTTCCAGATGATGGCCTCCTGGCGCGATCAGTGCGCGTCCAGCCAGCACACGATCACCGCTTTCCGCTTCTTTCACTTCGATCTGGCACACGGTGTTGAGACGGTTGGCAAACGCTGCGGTGAATTTTTCCGGCATGTGCTGTACGACAACGATGCCAGGGCAGGTGCGTGGCAATTGTGTGAGAACGACTTCCAACGCTTGCGTTCCGCCGGTAGACGTACCAATCGCCACCAGACGATCCGTCGTGCGGGTCAGGTTTACCAGATCGGCGGCGGCCTTGGGTGCAGGTTTGTCGGCTGCGTGAGGCGAAGGCATACTGCGCCGGGGCAAGTGCGCTGCCGCCGCCGCGCGAATGATCTGCCAGAAATCCTGACGGGCTTCTTCGAGAAAACCTTTCACGCCCAATTGCGGTTTGGTCACCACATCCACCGCGCCCGCTGCCAACGCCTGCACGGTCAGCTCGGCACCTTTTTCCGCCAATGAAGAACAGATCACCACAGGTGTTGGCCGCTCGCTCATGATCTGACGCAAAAAGGTGAGGCCATCCATGCGCGGCATTTCCATGTCCAACACAATCACATCGGGCCATTGTTTTTCCATGTGATGGCGCGCGAAGATCGGATCAGACGCCACGGCATACACGCGCATATCCGGCGCCTCGTTGAGGATCGCCTGCATCACCTGGCGGACCACGGCGGAATCATCGACCACGAGCACTTGTATTGTCATGGGGTGTCTCCGGTGCGGAATCGATGGAATAGCGTTTCAGCTGAATGTTGCCTGTTGTCAGATCCAGCGTGATGTTGCGGCTGAAGCTGCCGCCCACATTCTGCCGGCCTGGCGTCAGATGATGGCGGTGCAGCCATTGAGTGGCGAAATCCAGATTGATTTCGCCGATGCGCGAACGAATGCGGCCACTGAACATGTCGCTGCCGCCGTAACAGCCGATCTCGTATTCCTGCAGCGGCGAATGCTGTTCCATATGGTGACGCAGAAAATTCAGCGCGAACACGCCGTAGCGGGGGTCGGGCCGCTCCGGTGCCGCATTACCGGGTGGACGTGGTAACAGGTAATGACACAAACCACCGCAGCGCAGAACCGGATGCCACACGGTAACCGCTACGCACGATCCCAGCAGTGTGCAAACCCGGGCCGGCGCGCGACCGAAATACCATTCCCCCGGATGCACAATAAGTGGCGCATCAATGCTCTGCACGACCACCTCCTGACAACTGATAAATAGCAGGAGCCAACGATTGGAAGTGGGTATCCAGGCCGTGCAGGCTTTCTGAATGGCCCACAAAGAGCCAACCCTGCGGCTGCAGAACCCGCGATACCCGACCCAACACTTCGCGCTTGGTGGCTTCGTCGAAATAGATCATCACATTGCGCAGAAACACCACGTCGAAGCGTCCCATCTCGGGCAGCGTTTTATTCAGGTTCACTTGTCGGAATTGCACCCGCTGTCGTAGTTCAGGCGCGATACGCAGGCATCCTGCATAAGGCCCGGTGCCTTTGCGACAGAAACGTTGACGATAGTCTTTTGGAATCTGATCGGTGCGCTCGTCACGGTAGATGGCACGACGGGCTTTATCGAGCATGCTTTGATTGACATCGCTCGCTACCAACTCCCAAGGCCCGCTGCGGCGATCTGCCAACAGCATGCCAATGCTGTAGGGCTCCTCACCGGAAGAAGACGCCGCGCTCCAGATCCGCAACATACGTTGCGCGTCCAGTTTCGGCAGAATCTGCTCGCGCAGAAATTCGAAATGACGGGGCTCGCGAAAAAAATAGGTTTCGTTGGTGGTGAGCAGCTCCAGCACCTTGTTCAGTTCCTGCTGCTCGTCGGGCTGATTGATCAGCTTGTAGTAATCGCTGAAGCGGGACAGATGCCGCGCCTGCAGCCGCTTCCACAGGCGATGGCTGACCAGCGCTTTTTTCTGATCCGGCAAATGAATGCCAAGCCGCTCCAGTAACATGCGCTGGAACAAGCGGAACTCCCTGTCGTCGGGAACTGTGATGCCGTTGTCGCCGACCATGCCCATACACCTTCCCCTGTTTAACCGAAGCGAACGAAATGTCGATCGTCGTCATCAGCGCCTGTCGAATCCGTCGCAATAGCCGATTCTGAAGCCTGTTTCGGTAATGGTTTTTTTTGTTCCGATCGCACGGGCGTCGCAGTACGCACCGGCTGTGCTTGCGCTTTCAACCGGAAGTAGCTCACCGCCTCCTGCAATGTCATCGCCTGCGCACTCATTTCCTCTGCTGTGGAACTGAGCTGCTCCGATGCGGCGGCATTTTGTTGTAAGGTCTGGCTCACCTGGCCGACAGCCGCACTGATCTGATTCACGCCGCCGGTCTGCTCAGCGGACGCGGCGGCGATTTCCTGCACCAACTCTGCTGTGCGTTGAATCGACGGCACCATTTCCACGAGCAGTTTGCCCGCCACTTCCGCACGCTTCACGCTTTCGTTCGCCAGTTGACCGATCTGTTGTGCCGCCACCTGGCTGCGTTCCGCCAACTTGCGCACTTCCGACGCCACCACCGCAAAGCCGCGGCCGTGATCGCCCGCGCGACCTGCTTCAATCGCCGCGTTCAGCGCCAGCAGATTGGTTTGATAGGCAATTTCGTCCACCATACTGATGCGCTCAGCGATCTGCTGCATGGCATCCACCATGGCCAGCACGGCGCTATTGCAGTGAGCAGCATCGTCAGCGGCTTTGCCGGCAATGCCGTCGGTGGTGCGCGCGTTGTCATTGTTCTGCGCGATGGATGCCGACATCTGCTCCATCGACGCTGAGGTTTCCTCCACGCTCGCCGCCTGCACCGACGCGCCTTTCGCCAACGATTGCGCGGTGGAGCTGATCTGCTCCGCCGCCGACGACAACGAGTCGGATGAACGCCGTACTTCGCCGATGCTGTCCGCCAGTTGCTGCTGCATGTTGGCAATGCGCGCCAGCAGGGAACCCTGATCGCC
>DATLII010000576.1:0-5344 GCA_035539495.1 Dongiaceae bacterium | reverse complement strand
GATCGTTGGTACTGATCGAGATCGGCAACATGATCACAAACACCACCACAAACATATGCGGCACCGATGTACCCGACGGCAACGCACACACATCATTGCGCCCCGTTTTCTGCGCCAGGCGATACGCCAGCCAGGCGTAGTACAGCGTACTCAAACACAACATCAATCCGCACGCCGGCAAAATGCGGCCGAACACAATCTCGTCCGGCATTTTCAGCACGAAACGTAACAGAGCCGTCAACACCAGCATATTCACCAGAATGTTGGTGCCGAAGCCAAACAATGCATTCCAGTCGCCGGGCGACCAGATTTTCGGTTTGAACGTGGTCGTATTCATGAATCTAACCCCCTTGCTTGTTTGAACGCTTTTAAGAGCCCGCTTGTTGTAACGCCTGCCTTAGTTTTTCCCCATCAGAAACCCAGCCGAAAATGCCACCCTGCGCCGCCACCATCTGCAATGCGACGCGGTGGAATTCCGGAAAATACGAACCGCAGCAATCCGCCAGCACCACGCAGCGAAAGCCACGGTCATTGGCTTCGCGCACACTCGTGTGCACGCACACTTCCGTGGTGACGCCGGCCACCAACAAGGTATCGATGCTGTGATTTTTCAGGATCAGTTCCAGATCTGTCTGATAGAACGAGCCCTTGCCGGGTTTGTCGATCACCGGCTCCCCCGCAATCGGGTACAACTCCGGAATGATGTCGTGGCCTGGTTCGCCGCGAATCAGGATGCGCCCCATGGGGCCGGGCGCACCGATGCGAACACTGGGATGGCCGCGATCGACCTTGGCCGGTGGCGCATCACTCAGATCCGGCCGATGTCCTTCGCGAGTGTGGATCACCAGCAAGCCCTGCTTTCGCGCCGCTGTCAGAACGGTGCGACACGGCTCGATGCAATCCCGCAATAGCGACACATCGTTGCCAAGGGATTCACCGAAACCACCCGGCTCCAGAAAATCCCGCTGCATGTCGATAATCAGCAATGCACAGCGGGCCAGATCGATGGACAGTGCCGCTGGTTGCGCCGGTAGTGTCAGCATCGCAGCCTTCCTCCCGTTCTTGAAGAATCAGAAAATGAATTTCACCATCGCCTGCACCACATCTTCATCGATGCCGTCGATGCTGAACTTGTTGCGCCAGATCTGGTATTCAACGCCCGCCTGCACATTCCCTTTCTCGCCGAACAGTTCGCCCACATCCATCAGCAAGCGCGGGCCGGCAATGATGTTGTCTTCACCCGGATCCACATCGAACGCGTAATCGACAAAGCCTTCGAACGCCCACACTGTGGTGCCGATATCGAATGGCACCAGCCACACCAGCGTGATCTGGGAACCGGTATCGTTGGGCGCGGGTCCTCCCGCCAATTCCACGTCATTGCGCACGTAATAGTTGAATTGGAAAAAACTGAAGCCGGGCAGATTCAGGTCCACTGCCAAGCCATACAAATAACTGCGGAAGCCTTCACCGATTTCCGCCGTGGTGGTAATCAGGATGTCGTTGAGCAGGCCCTGATTCAGATTGGCGCCTGTCATTTTGCCGAAGCTCAGACGCGGAGAAATTTCGCCGTAATAATTGGTGGTGGTTTCGGTGGTGCGATCGGCATTGGTGATATCGACAAACATGAAGTTGTCGCCGTATTTCCAACCGTTGACGTGCTCGATGGTGATGACGCTGCGCACGTCGTCCACCGAATCCAGCTTGCCGGTGTCTTCGTTGAAATAAATCGATTGATAATCGTCGCCATACAGGATCTGGAAGTTGGTGGAACTCCACTGCGCAAGTCCGGCCCAGGCATCCCCCGATGCCAACACGCCCAGAGCGCCCAACAGGCAGGCCCAGTTCCGCCGACGCGGCGAACGGAATCTAGATTGCAAATGGTTTTGCCCAGATTTCATCATGTGTGCTCCCCCGATCTATGGTTGTATTGGCAGCTTCCCGGAAGCTGCCTTTCAGAAAAATGCCCCCGCATTTTCCTGTTGTATACAACGTTGCATTGTTTATGCCAGACTAATACGCAGCAGTGGCATTGACGAAAATGGCTTTTTTTTCAGTAAGATAAGTTCTATAAGCGGGAAGCAGGGCATCAACCAGGCCCAGAATCGATGCTAAATTGCAGTGCCCAGGCCCATGCGCCGCGCTTGAAACGGGCAGGCATCGGCGACAGAGTAGGCGGACGAGGCGCGGCCATCCGGCAACGGCGCCCTCCGGCGTAAACGGGAGAACGATGTGCGTACGAAGGTTACCGCCCAGCAGATTTACCAGTCGCTGCGCAGCATGATTCTGGACCTGGAACTGGCCCCGGGCAGCCGTTTCACCGAAACGCAGGTGGCCGATTATTTTCAGGTCAGCCGCACCCCCGTGCGCGAGGCACTGCAGCGGCTGGAGGTGGAAAGCCAGATCACCATTCGCCCCAAGCAAGGTTGCTTCGTGCGCGTGGTGGATATCGCCCGTATTCGCGATTACTACGATGTACGGGTGGCGATCGAAACGCTGGCAGTGCAACTGGCATGCACCCACATGCCGGACGCCGCGCTACGGGAACTGGCTCAGCAGTGGGACCCAACCCATCTGTTTTTCGGCGCGGAATCCAGCGATCGCATCAAGCAGGCGGAAGAAGCTTTTCATATTGCCCTGGCCCAAGGCAGCGGCAATGACGCGCTGGTGCGCTATCTCACCGACATCAACGATCATATCCGCGTGGTGCGGCGTCTGGGCTGGCCGGATTACAGCAGCATCGAAGATACCTATGCCGAGCACCACGACATCTGCCGCCTGATGTTGAACCGCGATGTTGCAGGGGCGGAAGCCTGCATGCTGCAGCACATCCGCAAAAGTCAGGCTCGCGCCGATCAGATCACCCTGGCCCAATTGAGCGAGCCGGCCCGAAATCCATTTGAAGGCACAGCGCTGCAATAATCGCTAAGCCCATTAGGTCATTTTTTGCGCCTCAGCTTGCACGCTATACAGGGTTGCGATTAGTGTATCTATCAAATCCCCTGGGACCCTACCCATGAGCGCCGTCAGCAACCCGGCCCATCCCTATTCCGATGCCCAATTGAATCGCCTGCGTCTCAGCGCCGATCCGCTGACCGACGCGGTTGCGCTGCGCATTGATCAATTGCCTGGGGACAGCCTGCTGCGGGAAGTCATCTTCCTCGCCAAAAGTGAAATCGGCATTTATCAGGAGTGGCTGGATCATCTGCACGGCGTGCCTGCGTGGATCGACCACGCTCAACTGGAGCGGGCCCGCCAACTGCTGCTGAGTTTTGCCGGCGAGTATCGATTGGCCTGGCTGGCGAATGGTCTGCTGCGTACTCGGGTGAGTTTTCGCTGCCAGCAGATTGATCCGTTGCAACGGGTCATGGAATGCCTGCAATTGCAGGACAGCTTGCATCAGCCTGCCACGTTGCTGCCCGGCGGGGCCGGCCACCGTCATTTGATGGAACAACGCTTGTATCGCGCCATGGCACGCTGGGCATTGCGTGGACGCGGTCGCAATCTGCTGACGTTGGGTGAACCGTTTAATCAGGAAATGTTAGCGCTGGAGATGCTGGAGACGGGTCTGCTGGCGATGCAGGGCCTGACTCTTTTAGGCGTCGCACTGCACGCGGATGATCAATTGGCGCTGCATCATTTCAATCGCTACGCCGCCTGGTTGTCGGGCGTGGATGAACGCCTGCTGGTAGAAACGCCTGAGCAGGCTCAACAATTGTTATTCCGCCTGCAACAACGTTATGGTTGCGCTGCGCGACCGGAACAGGCGGAGTGGATGGCAACACTGAACGTAAATCTGATGAACCTGACTGCGCTGCGGCGACAAGCGCGTTTGCTACCGGCAGCGGCTCGTCACTGTCTGGGCGACACACTGGCGGATGCGCTGGAACTGCCGCCCCGGCCACAAGCCTTGCAACTGTATTGCACCGCCAATCGCGGCAAAACCTTTGCGTTCTATCACTTGCCCGGCGCCGCGCTGCTGAGTGCGCGACTCAATTCGCGCCGGCGTAATGCAGACCGTAGCAACAACCAGTTTCAGGATCTGCAATTATCACGGCAACATCGCAACGCCCGTCATTCACGCTGAATATAATTGCGTTTTTTGCTTATCACTGGCTCTGCGCCAATCCCGCCACCATCACCTGATTACGACCAGCTTCCTTGGCCCGATACAGCGCTTCATCTGCTGCCGCAATCAAGCGCGCACTGCTTTCATGCAGTAACGGAATGCGGCCGGCAATTCCCAGACTGGCGTGCAACGAGATCCGTTTTCCGGTGTGAATGAATTGGGTTTTTTCGATAGCCACACGAATCCGCTCAGCCAACTGTCGCGCATCGTCCTCGCTGGTGGCCGGCAGAATCACCGCGAATTCTTCACCGCCATAACGCGCCACCAAGTCAGTGCCACGCGCTACCACCTGACGCAATGTTGTTGCCACCAATTTCAGGCACTCATCACCGATCAAATGGCCGTAGGTGTCATTGATCCGCTTGAAGTGATCTACATCCACCAGCACTAATGACAGCGGCGTCTGTTGACGCTGGCCACGCAGGATTTCGCTAGCCAGCACTTCGTCGAAGTAACGCCGGTTGTGCAGGCCGGTGAGCGGATCGGTCATGCTCAATTTCGCCAACTCGCGATTGGCCAACTCCAGATTGCGCATGGTGCGCTCCAACTCGGCCGTGCGATCCAACACACGCAATTCCAGCTCTTCGGTATGACGCTGCTGCAGCGAGAAAGCTTCGGCCTGGGCTTCCAATTTTGCGCGACGTTCTTCGCTGGCCTGACGGGTCATGTCCAGCGCGGTCTTCTGCAACTGTTCCCGCTGCCGGCGCTCACGGTTGATGCGCTCCGCCAGGGCAAAGGACAGCAGCATGGTTTCCAGCATGAATCCCACCACCTGGGCTTTTTCGATGACGTGATCGTACGGCAACACGCCCTCGAACATCAGCACAACGCCCATGGTGGCCAGGATCAATTGTCCCCATGCGATGGTGAAATATTTCGCCGATACATCACCCAATCGCCACAGGTGAATGGTGGTGGTCAACCCCGCCACGCAGGTGACGAGCGCCATCGGATCACCGAACTTGCGCAGCAGCACAGGGGAGTAAAACAGCGTCACCAGCGTGGACAGCACCCAGTAGCCCACAACATAGGTATTCAGGTGCAGCAACCAGCCACCGCGTTTTTTCAACCGCAGGAAATTGCGTATATACAGGCCGGCACAGAGGAAACTGACGCCTGCGAACAGAGAAAAAGCCATGCCCTGGAAGCGCGACATGTCGGCCCAGAGATAACGGCCGCCGTATCCCGTCACCGCTAGCTCATACAGGATGATGG
>DATLII010000575.1:0-11172 GCA_035539495.1 Dongiaceae bacterium | reverse complement strand
ATACCCACGTCCAGCCGCGCAGCGTTCATCATGGTAAACATACTGGCCAGGCCCGAACCCGGCTGCCCCACCAGCCAACCCTGGGCGCCATCAAAATTCAACACGCAAGTGGGCGAGGCTTTCAGGCCCATTTTCTTCTCGATGGAGGCACAGATGACGCTATTGCGTTGACCCGGTTTACCGGCCGCATCCGGCAGGAATTTCGGCACTAGGAACAGGCTGATACCTTTGGGTCCTTTCGGTGCTCCCGGCAGGCGCGCCAATACCAGATGCACGATATTGTCGGCGTAATCGTTCTCGCCCTGGGTGATGAAAATCTTGGTACCGCAGATGGCGTAGGTGCCGTCCGCATTCGGCTCGGCCTTGGTCTTCACCAGACCCACGTCGCTACCGGCATGAGGCTCGGTCAGACACATGGTACCAGTCCACTCCACCGAGCCGAGCTTCGGCAAATACAGCGCTTTCAGCTCGTCAGAGGCATGGGCTTCGATCGCGCGGATGGCTCCCTGGGTGAGGGTCACGATCGCACCCCAAGCCACGTTGGCGGTGAAGCACATCTCGTGAAAAATGATATTCAGGCTATGCGGCAGACCCTGCCCGCCCCACTCGGGATCGATCGCCAGTGTCGCCCAGCCATTATCACGGAACGCATTGAAAGCATCCTTGAAGCCGGGCGGCGTGGTGACTTCGCCGTCTTTCCACTTGGCGCCCAGTTCATCCCCCACCGTACGCAGCGGCGCCAACTCATTTTCCGTGAAGCGGGCACCTTCCGTCAGGATCGCATCGATCAGATCCGGATTGACCTCGCTGTAACCCAATTGCTGATACAGCTGACCGGCATTGAACACTTCATGAATCAGAAACTGCATGTCACGAAGGGGGGCTTTGTACTGCGGCATGGAAGGCTCCTCGGCGGCGGGAATCGATCAGGCCTAGTGTAATGACGCCGTGCGTCCAGTACGGACGGCAACGGTCGCCAAACGGCCAGGACCGGCATTATCACCAGCCTCCAGCCTTCAGGCAACTGACTTAAAAACTGACTAATTGGTCGCGATCAACCAGGAAAAAGCCTGTTTTCGAGCCGATTCCAATTTGCCGTCGCACTGCAAGTTTCAGAACTGGTAGTTGAGGCCCACCGAGGTGTTGCGGTCGGAATTCTTGACGTCTGGCGGCGTCTCCGACACGCGCTTGATTTCGTACGCGATGAAGCCCCACAGATTGCCGTTCACCTTCACCTGCAACTTGGTGAGGGACTTGTCCGTGCGCTTATCCTCCCCCATCTCCACACTGAATTCTTCGTCCAGTGTCGTGGATTCATTGATGGTCCATTTGTATAGACCGCCTACCCGCACCACGGCGTCTTCCTCGACATCACCATCGTCCAGTTCACTGTAGCGGTAACCCAGACCGACATCGCCCGACAGGACATGGCGATCGTTCTTGATTAGCACGCGGCCGTAACCGAAGGTGGTACTGGTTTCGTAGTTGTAACCACTGAAACGGTCGTCAGTGTATTCCTCCAGGCCGAACAGGTAGGAATCTTCATCGAGTTTGTAATCGGCCTTGAAGGACGCAAAGTAATCCTCGGCCGTTCGTTCATCCTCGGATGATTCGTTATTACCGTCCAGCTTGTAAGTATTGCGCCAGGTTTCGCCATTGCGAATGGCTTTGCTTTTACCGTTGAAATTGGTGGTGTTGGTATTGCCGGAACTTTGCAAATAACCCAGAGCCACTTCGCCGCTCCAGAGCCTGTCCGCATCCTGTTTGGCGTGCTCGTTTTGTGCCTGGGGTTGATTTTGTTGCGGAGGCTGGTTTTGTTCCTCAGCTAGCGCGGTGGTTGTATTCACAGCGGCCAGCAAGGCGATCATATGAGGCGTGATCAGATGAAAAGCAGATTTCATTTTTTATCTCCCTGAAAAAAGAAAAAACCCCGCCGACGGTTGGACGTCGGCGGGGTTTAATCTCAGGAATGGAATTCCCTTATTCTTTGTAGCTGCTGGAGATGACCGCAACCACGCGACGATTCTGCTGGCGACCGTTAGCAGTGTCGTTGCTGGCAAGCGGCTTCTCTTCGCCATAACCGATCGGGTTGATGCGGTTGGCGCTGATGCCGTAGCGGGTAACCAGCTGGCCTTTTACGGATTCAGCACGTTGCTGGGACAGCTTCTTGTTGAATTCGTTGGAACCTTGCGCATCGGTGTGACCTTCGATGTTGATCGCAACAGCCGGGTATTTCACCAGGAAGTCAGCCAGTTTCTTGATTTCGGGCTGGTACTGCTCGGCGATGGTGGCAGAGTTGGTCGGGAACTGGATCTTCAGCTCAGCGCTTTCTTTCTTGAAGCGGCAGCCGGTCTCGTCAACCGCAGTACCTGCAGGAGTGCCAGGGCACTGATCCAGGTTGTCAGTCACGCCGTCTTTATCGCTGTCCAGCGGGCAGCCCACGGCATCAACCGGTACGCCAGCAGGAGTGCCAGGGCACTGATCGCTAGGATCCAGCACGCCGTCACCATCGCTGTCAGTCGGTGCAGCTACAACAGCCGCTGCAGGAGCAGCTTTAGCCTCTTCTTTCTTGCCGCCGAAAGCATACGCAACGCCGATGCTGGCCAGACCATCATCCAGATCGTCATCAGTGCTGTGAGAGCCGATGACTTCGCCGTTTACAGAGAAGTTGTTGGTGAAGTAGTAACGAATGCCAGCACCCAGGTTCAGGTTGGTTTCGTTATCAGCTTCATGCTCTGCGTTGGCAGCACCCAGCACAGCATAAGGCTGCAGCTTGGCTTCTGGCATGAAGTAATACAGAACATTCAAGCCGTATTTTTTGAAATCATAAGCGCTATCGGAATAACCAGGAACGCCTTCAGGCTCAGTACCAGTTTCGTGGTAGAACAGGCTGGTGGCCCAGTTCGGCGAAGTGCGGTATTCACCGCTGATACCGTAAGTAGGCGCATCGTTCAGTTCACGCTTGGA
The DNA here is from genome assembly GCA_035539495.1 of Dongiaceae bacterium. GTDB lineage: Bacteria > Pseudomonadota > Gammaproteobacteria > Pseudomonadales > Ketobacteraceae > Ch67. The sequence goes on along the minus strand of DATLII010000575.1, from coordinate 8,205 downwards.
ATCAGGAACGGTGTAACCAGCGAAAGGGTTGATGGAAATCTGGCCGACCTTGCTGTCTGCCAGGGCGGGGGACGCCAGCAACATCAGGCTGAGGGGAAGCATCGCGCGTTTCATGTCGTTCTCCTTGGAGGGGATTCCTATCGGTGAGGCGCATACTAACCAGCTTTGCATGAATTCTCTACCCAAAAAATCAAAAAGGCCGGGGTTTTAAGCCCGGCCTTTGACGTAACCCATGAATTTCCGCGTGCTACCCGTCCGATTGGACGATGCCTGCGAGACGCTTGGCGTACCATTTCTTACGATCCACATTCATGCCACGCAAAATTTGTATACGCTGAGCCTGGGGAGAACCGGCGCCATGCATGGACTCGGTGAGATAGCCCACAGCGTTGCGACCCAATGTCATGTTCTCGATCAGCCGCAACATTTTGACACGATCTTCCACGCTGATGTCTTCGCGGCCCTTGAAGTATTTCTTCAACAGTTCGCCGGTTTCTTCCGCTTCGAAATCCTGCTCCGACGGCAGCGTCACCATCAATCCGCCCGCTAAATCCTGCGCCAGACGGGAAATTTCGTAGGGGAAACGGGTGACGTTGTGTTTGCACACATTGGCCAGCATACCGTCGTTGATCCAGGCGCCTGACGGCAACTCTGTCGACTCATGTGCCGATGCAATACTGGACGAATAAATGGTCTCGTTCAGATGTGTCATTTCCACCAGCTTGTCGCGGATGTGAGACACGTTTTCTAAACCGTTGAATTCCGCAATGGTGGCGGCAGCCCCCACCATCACATCACCCAAGCCGGTTTTGCACACGTAGCTGGCACGGTGATAGTTGGTGAAACGCTCCACCATGGGCGCGGCGAATTCGTATTCACCGTCCATGAAAACATGTTCCCAGGGAATAAATACGTTGTCGAAAACGGCCAACACTTCCTGACCAGCAAACTGAGCGTTGCCTTTATCCACCAAACCCGGCTCCAGCGCGCGCGTATCGCAGGATTGGCGTCCATAAATGTACGTGAGGCCTTCAGCATCTAACGGCACCACGCCGATCACGGCGAAGTCTTTGTCTTTCTCACTCAGACGCATGGTGGGCAACACCATCATCCAGTGGGAATTGAGGCCGCCGGTCATGTGTGCTTTGGCGCCAGTGACAAACAAGCCGCGCTCGTTGCGGGCAGTGACGTGCATGAACAGATCCTTGTCGGACTGCTCGTGCGGGGCCTTGCTGCGATCACCCTTGGGGTCGGTCATACCGGCGGCGATGATCTGGTTGTGGTCCTGCAGCTTTTCCAGAAACGCCAGGAAGCGCGGGTGATACTGGGTGCCTTTGGCCTGATCAATATCGAAGGTGATGGAATGCATCACGCTGATGGCATCGAGGCCTGCGCAACGCTGAAAACAGGTGCCAGTAAGCTGGCCCATCTTGCGCTGCATGCGATTTTTCAGCACCAGATCTTTGGGGCTGTGAGGAATGTGCAGAAAGCGGTTGATGCTGTGGCCGGTCAGGTGGCTTTTGGCTGATGCCAGATCCGGTTCACGTTGGGCCAGATCGTAAGTTTCTTTCAGGGCGTTTATGGAGGGGCGGATCATGGGATGGTCGGTAGGCTCGGCGATGCGTTCGCCGAACAGATACACATCCAGGTTACGGCCCCGCAGGCTGTTGACATAGTCATCGCCGGTGACGATGGGCTTGAAGCCCGCCCAACGCTCAGTCGCGCTGGGTTGTGCCCGCAAAGGCTGTTTCAGCATCTCGTTCATGCTCGTCAATTCCTCTCACAATTGTGCATGACCAACAGGTCACAATAATACCACGAACCGTTATAAGGTGTCGTCGGCAGCAGATGTCAGCACTTTGGCGGGCAATGTCATTGCGAAAGGTAAAAAACGATGCGTCATCGCGCAGAGCGCGGCCCCAGAACGCGACTTAGTCCACCGAGGCGGCGTTGAGGGACGACAGGCATCCCGATGCCATCGCCCTCGGCGGACAAGGAAATGGACGCGCGGAAAAAGCGCGCCAGATCAGTTGGTTTCGCGGTGGTTTTCCAGCTCCAGACTCTGCCGGTATTTCTGCGCCAGGCGAATGAATTTGGGGGTTTGGCCAGCGTCTTCGTAGACTGGATCGCCGCATTCGTCCACGGCAACCTGGCGGCCCGCCTCGTAGGGGAAGGCTTCTTTCAGCTGACCCAGAGCAAAACACACCAGATCGGTCAGAATCTGATTTTCTGTGCAGTCCGGATACATTTCGGCCAGCGCCAGAACCTGGGCAGCCTCTTTGAGGGGAAGATGGATGGAGAATTCGCGGCGGGTACGTTCGCCATGACTGGAACTTTCCCAGTGATTGACCAGTTCCTGTATTCGCATAATGCCCTCCCGTTCGAGGCAACGACTGCGGGTATAGCGCGGACCGTGCAATCAATATGCGCGATGCGCGCCTGATTAATAAAAAGTTTAGTCCGCCTTTTGGTTCCGCAAACGGCATTTTTCACTTCCGATAGTTTCTAAATGTGACAGAGCCGACGGAACTGAAATCCTGTGTCGAACCGCTTTACAGTTTTGCCTGCGCTGGTGCATGCTGGCACTCCCGGCGCGTACTCCACAACAATGACCATAATTCGCGCTGCCCACCGTTTAATGCATGCCCAGGCCATCCGGTTATCGATCGCCATCCAGCCCATTTGTTCAGGGCCTGCATTTTTTAGGACCCGCCATTTTAGGGAGAGAGTTCCGATGAGCATACGTACCGAACGTCAGGGCACCGTCCTGACCGTCATCATTGACCGTCCCGAAGTGCGTAATGCCGTCAATGGCCCTACCGCTGTAGCGTTGGCCGAAACTTTCCGCCGCTTTGACGCCGACGATTCCCTGGCTGTGGCCGTGCTGTGTGGCAACGGCAATTTTTGCGCTGGCGCGGATCTGCAGGCGGTGGCCAGCGGAGAAAACATTAATCATCTGGATGCGGAAGGCGAAGGCCCCATGGGGCCTACCCGCATGCTGTTGAATAAGCCTGTGATTGCCGCTATTGAAGGGCATGCGGTAGCGGGCGGACTGGAGCTGGCGCTCTGGTGTGATTTACGGGTGGCGGCGGATGATGCGGTGATGGGCGTTTTCTGTCGGCGCTTCGGTGTGCCGTTGATCGACGGCGGCACCGTGCGCCTGCCGCGGCTGATCGGGTTGAGCCGGGCGCTGGATCTGATTCTCACCGGCCGACCAATCAACGCAACGGAAGGGTTGCAGATGGGGCTGATCAATCGCATCTGTCCCGCTGGCCAGGCAAGGGCCGTGGCGGAAGCGCTGGCGCTGCAGATCAGCCGTTTCCCCGCGCTGTGCATGCGCAACGATCGCATGAGCACTTATGAGCAGTGGGATTTGAATCTGGATGCGGCGCTGGCCAATGAATTTCAGCACGGAATGGCCGTGATCCGCAGCGGTGAAACCTTGGACGGTGCCAGCCGTTTCCGCGACGGCGAAGGCCGGCACGGGCAATTCGATGATGCGATTTAATTAGTTCGGCGGATGCTAAGGAACCACTAAATAACGTAGCGAGCGCAGTCGTTATTCTCTGGTTCTCTAACGTTTCACTTGGCTGTCGCGGTATTCGCTGGGCGTCTGCCCAGTCCAGCGTTTGAACGCGCGGTGAAAAGCGCTGGGTTCGGAGAAGCAGAGCCGTTCGGCTATCACATCCATCGACAAACTGGTGTTGACCAACAACCGCCGCGCCACCCGCAATTGCACCTGACCCAATAATTCTGTGAATGACGTGTCCTCCCCTTCCAGCTTGCGACGGAAGGTGCGCTCGTTCATGCCAAAATGTTCCGCTGCCTGCAGGATGCCCGGCTTGCCTTTCTGGAGCGCGTGCAACAGGAAGCGTTCCACTTTATCCGCCAGGCTCACGCTGTCGTCCAGAAGCAGCAGTTGGCGTTCAGCTTCTTCCTTCAGTAATTCCTGCACACCCGGATTAGCTGCGGGCAACGGCTGTCGCAGGATCTCTGCGGGAAACAGCACCGCGGTGTGAGGACAATTGAAATGGATCGTGCCATGGAATACCCGCTTGTACTCATCGGCGTAATCGGGACGCGGATGCTCGAATCGCACTTCAGTCGCCGGCAAACTGCTGCCCAGCATCAGCCCCGCCAGTTTTGTCATCTGTACCAGACCGAATTCGGCGCGGATGCGATTGCAATCTGGCGTGGAGCGCGGGAATTGGTATTCGAATAGCACCGTGTCGTTCTGCACGTGTAGGCGCGATGGCTCGGCGTCGCTGACCAGGCTGTGGAAATGCATCCATTGTTCGATGGCATCGCCGAGGGTGGGCGCGCTCAGCAGCAGATAGCCCAGCAGACCCAGCGTGTTGGGAGAGGTGTGCTCGCCCATGTGCAGGCCCAGCGCGGGATCGCCCAATACCTGCATGGCGCGCTCCTGCACCTGGTCGTAAACCGCCAGGTCGATGCGCCGCGAGGGGTCCTGCAGTGCGGTTTGCTCCAACTGCAAATCCCGCAGGAATGCATCAGCATCCACGCCCTTTCGCATCAGGCTGCCTAGCACGGTGCGGATTAAGGGCATGGAAATTTCAGGACGGGATTGGGATTGATCGGTCACAAACACTCTATGCAAAAAGGATCGGAATTCCAGCGCCAAGCCTACACTGAAACCACGGCAATCTGGAACCTTGGTCGCTGTGACAGGACGTATGGCATCTGATTGCTATTGCGGCGAAAGCCATTAACATAGACGCTTTTAACATTCACCATTTTGCATTTCCGGCGACAGGATTGTTCCGATGGCATTGACCACCGCATTAGTGACCGGCGCCTCCAGCGGCATCGGCTATGAGATCAGCAAAGTACTGGCTGCGGAAGGCCACGATCTGGTGCTGGTTGCGCGGCGCGAGGAACGCTTGCAGCAACTGGCGCAATACTTGGCAAAGGATTTCAAAATCGAAGTGACGGTGCTGGCGGCGGATCTGTCCGATCTCAGCGAAATCGACCGCATCTTCGATACGCTGAAGCAGCGCAACATTCCGGTGGACATCCTGGTCAATAACGCCGGCTTCGGTTCCCTGGGCCCCTTCACCGCCGATGATCGCAATATGGAGATCGACCAGATCCTGGTAAATGTGGCCGCCACAACTTACATGACCAAGAAATTCGCGGTGGACATGGTGAAGCGCGGGTTGGGCAAGATTCTGAATATTGCGTCGCTGTCGGGCTTCTCACCCTGGCCTTACATGGCGGTGTATGGTGCCACCAAGGCTTACATCATCGAATTCAGCGAAGCGTTGCGGGCGGAATTGAAAGGCACGGGAGTGTCGGTCACTGTGAGTTGCCCTGGGCCTACCGCTTCGGAGTTTCATCGTATTTCCGGGACCGACAATGTGGGGCTATTGCGGTTCATTCCGGTTACGGGTTCGGCGCAAATGGCGCGCGCCTCAGTTGCTGCAATGCACAAGCGCAAGGGCGTGGTGGTGCATGGGGTTCTGAGTCACGGATACTACTGGCTGGCGCGGATTCTGCCGCGCAATTTCATGCTGCGGTTTATGAAGATTATTTTGAAGCCGAAGCGGAGCGGGTTTTAACGTTACGCTGCGCAACGATTACGGGACGCAGAAGCTCTGAATCAGGACGCTTTGCGGCATGGATGCCGCGGAGCAGCCCCCAGGGATGGGTTCACGGCGTGTCCAGCTGCGAGGAAATTTAAGCTCCAAGCCGCGCCTTCAATCCCGCGCTTCCACCCGATTCCGACCATTGGCCTTGGCGCGATAGAGCGCCTTGTCGGCCGCATCCACCATTAGCTCCAAGGTATCGCCGTTGCGCCAGGGCGCGATGCCGACGGAAATCGTCACCGGCGGCAATTCCAATCCCTGCTCCGCCGGCACTTCGCATTTCTCGATGCCTTTGCGCAGACGCTCTGCCACCACCTTCGCTTCGCTGACGGCGGTGTGGGGCAGCAGGATCAGAAATTCCTCGCCACCGTAACGGGCCACCATATCGCTGGGACGCAGCCGCTTGCGCATGTTCTGCGCCACCATCTGCAGCACCAGGTCACCGGCTTTGTGGCCGAAGGTGTCGTTGAAACGTTTGAAGTGATCCACGTCCAGCATCAGCACCGACAACGGCTGCAGCTCGTTCAGAGCCTTGCCCTTGAAGCGGATCAGCATTTCCTCCAGCCAGCGCCGGTTGTTGAGGCCGGTCAGCGCATCGCTATTGGCGGCCTGCTCGGTTTCGCGCTGCCGCGACTGGCTGTCAGACAAATTGGCGTTACCGGAACGCAGCCGGTTGGCCAGCAGATGCAGCAGATTGCGGGCGACGCTGTGAGAGATATCGATCAACTGCCAGAGGGTGCTACTTTCGATCACCAGCACTTCCACCAGATCCGCCGCTTTCACGTAGGCAGATGGATTGCGGCCATCGAATACCGACATCTCGCCGACGCACTCGCCTTCGGTAAGAGATAACAGAGGTTCATTGTCGAGATTCTGCAGGTGAACAGTGACACGGCCCTTCAGCAGCAGGAACATGCAGTTGTTGCTGAATTCGGGGCGCAGCAGTACTTCGCCGGGCTGCAGAACGACTTTGCGGCACGACGCCAGCAATGGGCGGATGCGATCCAGTTGCACATCGCGGAACAGCTGCGTCTGCTGAAGTTCCGCATCGGTTACCGGACTGCGCATGTCATCGGGGCGCGATCGGGGTGATGCCATGGGACCTGCTATGAGAATGGATCACTGATATCAATAAACTTATCCGGCGTGGCGCCAAACGCAACTTTTTGGCCGGAAAATATTCGGGTATTTGTCCCAGTGGACAAGCCTTGTGATAACCAGATCAAGCTCCGCGCCCTCCAAGGGCCGCGCAAAAAGCCTGCCACAACAATCACTTTGGCCAAACGTCGTTAACATTAGGGCTCAGTTGAACCAGCGGTCGAGCTCCTGGGTTAACTGGTTTAGCCGCACCGGCTTGCCTACAAAACCTTGCATACCCGCCGCCAGAATACGTTTGCGGTCATCGTCCAGCACGCTGGCAGTCAGCGCCAGAATCGGGGTTTTCTTGTTGGGGCCATTGCCCGCCTGGATCACCCGGGTGGCCTCGATGCCATCCACCACCGGCATTTCGATATCCATCATGATCAGGTCGTAGTGGCGGTTGCTGGCGGCCTCAATGGCGGCCTCACCATCGAACACGATGTCGGCGTCGATGCCCACCCGGGTCAGCATCTTCTGCGCCACCCGCTGGTTCACCACGTTGTCCTCAGCTACCAACACCTTCTTGCCGTAATTTTTCTGCACGCCGCTGTTGTCACGCTCATCGCGCGGCATTTCGGCTATCCGGAACGGCAGCGTGATGATGAAGGAGGCACCCTTGCCCGTCTCGCTCTCCACTTCCACGTAGCCGTCCATCAGGTCCACCAGGCTTTTGCAGATGGTGAGACCCAGGCCAGTGCCGCCGTAGTTGCGGCCGATGCTGGCGTCGGCTTGCTCGAACGATTCGAAGATTTTGTCGATGCGATCCTTGGGAATGCCGATGCCGGTGTCGCTGATTTCGAAAATGACGTTGTAGCGCTCGTCGTCGATGCGGTCGAAGCCCACCGTCACGTTGACGTGACCCTCACGGGTGAATTTGATGGCGTTCGATACCAGATTCATCAGCACCTGCCGCACGCGCATCGGATCGCCCAGCACATACTGGGGCGTACCGTCCTCGACGGTGACATTGATCGCGACTTGCTTATCGTCGGCGGTGGCGCGGTTCAGGTCGCTGACATCGGCGATCAATTGCTTCAAGTTGAACGCCTCCCGCATCAGCTGCAGGTGGCCCGCCTCGATTTTCGAGAGGTCCAGAATGTCGTTGATGATGTTGAGCAGCGCGTTGGAGGAGCGGCAGATCAGGCTGACCAGTTCATGCTGCTCTTTATCCAGCGGCGTGTCCTGCAGCAGTTGTACGCTGGCAATCACGCCGTTCATGGGGGTACGGATTTCGTGGCTCATGCTGGCGAGAAACACGGACTTCGCCCGCGACGCCACTTCGGCGGACTCTTTCGCCTGCAGCAGATCTTTGTTCAGGCTCTCCAGCTTTTTGGCCAGTTTGACTTTCTGTTCCAGCTCGGCGTGAAAGCTGGCGTCCATCTCTGGCCGCGCATCCGCTTCCTGCCAGCCGCGCTCGATCACATCGCTGAAAATCTTTTCCGCCCGCTCGCGATACAGC
>DATLII010000574.1:0-2624 GCA_035539495.1 Dongiaceae bacterium | reverse complement strand
TGTAAAAGCCATTGGTGACTACGAGATCCTGGGGGAGTCCCTGGACGACGCCGCCGGAGAAGCCTTCGACAAAACCGCCAAAATGCTGGGCCTGGGCTATCCCGGTGGACCCCGGCTTGCAGCTCGGGCGGAGCAGGGTAATCCGCAGCGTTTCCGCTTTCCCCGCCCCATGACGGATCGCCCTGGTCTGGATTTCAGCTTCAGCGGCCTGAAAACCTTCTGTCTCAATACCAAGCAAGAGTGTGAGCGCTCGCCAACAGCGCTGTCGGAGCAGGATATCAGCGATATCTGCTGGGCCTTTCAGGATGCGGTGGTGGAGACGTTGGCGATCAAATGCCGGCGGGCGTTGCAGCAGACCGGTGCCAAGCAGCTGGTGGTGGCCGGTGGGGTGAGTGCCAATATTCATCTGCGGGCGCGGTTGCAGGAAGTGATGGCCAAATTGAAGGCCCAGGTATTTTATCCCCAGTTACGTTACTGCACGGACAATGGTGCCATGATCGCCTTTGCCGGCTACCAGCGATTGTTGGCAGGCGAGGTGCAGGATCTGGCGGTACGGGCGAGGGCGCGCTGGTCGTTGTCGGAGTTGAAAGGCGCGCAGGGTTGAGACTGATTCGGCAGGTCTAATCAATCGCTGGTTGTAGGCCGATCGCCGGGCGATTTGCTGTCAAAGGCCAGTTCTTCGCCCCGCAGCAGTTGCAGAATGTTGACTCGATGCCTGAATAACAGCATCAGCGACAGCACCAGGATCGGATAGAACAGATCGGCCCGGATCAGCAGCACCAGCAGCGGCGCGCAGAAAAAGCTGATGATTGCGGCCAGCGAGCTGATGCGGGTGGTGCCTGCCACCACCAACCAGACCAGACCGATGGCCAATGCGCTGGGCCAGTGCATTGCTGTCACCGCGCCCATGGCTGTGGCGACGCCTTTGCCGCCACGGAAGTCGAAATACACGGGATACAGGTGGCCGAGGAATGCGCAAAAACCGCAGAGCGCGGCGATGCTGTCGGGCAGGTTCAGGCGGCGGGCGATCAGCACCGGTATTACGCCTTTGGCAACGTCCCCGGCCAGGGTGACAATGGCCGCCACCTTGCCACCGACACGCAGGACATTGGTGGCGCCAGGATTGTGGGAGCCGGTGGACCGCGGGTCAGGGTAGCCGAACAGGCGACATACTAGAATCGCGGTGGAAACCGATCCCAGCAGATAGGAAAATGTCCAGAGCACAACGGCCAGCAGGCTGTACAGATGCAACTCCACGCAGGTGAATCAACAAGGATGAAAGAATTGTTTCACTTCGATGCCAGTTGCTCAAGCGTAGCAGGTTGTTGAAAAACGTAGCGAGCGCAGCAAAGACAAGGCAAAAATGGGCGAAAAACCGCAGTTTACAAAGAGTAAATGAGGATTTTGAGCCCATTTTTAACGCCGTATTTGCAAGCGCAGTAGTTTTTCAACAATCTGGTAGACCGAAACAGGCAGATAGATGGATATAGTCTTCATACGTGAACTGAAAATCCAGACCGTGATCGGCGTGTTCGAGTGGGAACAGGCGATCCGCCAGCCGATAGTGCTGGATCTGGAAATGGGCGCTGATATCGCGCAGGCCGCCGCGACGGATGACCTGGCGCACGCGCTGAATTATAAGGCGGTGGCCGATCGTCTGACCCAATTCCTGGGGGAAGGCCGCTTCAAGCTGGTGGAAACCTTGGCAGAAGCCGTAGCGACGATTCTGCAGGATGAATTCGGCGTGCAATGGTTGCGCCTGCGAGTGAGCAAACCGGGCGCGCTGCGCAGCGCGTTGGATGTCGGTGTAGTGATCGAGCGGGGGAAGCGCGGTTGAGCGAGCGGGTATTCCTGGGCCTGGGCAGTAATTGTAATCGCGAACAGAATCTGCTGGCCGCGTTAAGAATGTTGCGCGAGGCTTTTGGTGTTTTGCGCGTATCGCCCGTGTATTCCAGCGAGCCGCACCCGGCGTTGTCGCTGCCCACGCTGGAGCCTGAACGGCAACACTATTTCAATCTGGTGGTGGAAATCAGAACAGATTTACCGGTTGTAACGTTGAAAAAACGCCTGCTCGAAATCGAACGAGCCTGCGGCCGTGTGCGTGGTACCAGAATGCTGGCCTGTCCGCAGGATATCGATATTTTGCTGTACGGTGATGTGGTGGGTGAGGTGGACGGTATGGCATTCCCTCACCCGGATATCGACCGTTGTGCTTTTGTGCTATTGCCGCTGTCGCAGTTGGCACCAACGGCATTGCATCCACGCTTACGGCAGTCCTTCGCCGAGTTGTGGCGGGCGTTTGATGCGACGGCCCAGCCGCTGACAGAAGTGTCGCTTGAAAGAAGTGACGCCGCGATGAGTGGATAATTGTATCAATTCAACGATCGCCCACCATCCACCGCAATGATCTGCCCGGTAATGAAGGGCGCTTGCTCTGCCAGAAAATAAATCGTCCGCGCAATATCGTCTGGTGCTCCGATGGATTGCATCGGCGTGTTTTTTATCAAATCAGCTTGTTCGTTTTCCGACACTTCTAATTCATGAGGCCAGAGAATGGTGCCGGGTGACACGCCATTGACGCGTACCGCCGGTGCCAGCGCGCGGGCCAGCGCCAGCGTCATGGC
>DATLII010000573.1:0-10606 GCA_035539495.1 Dongiaceae bacterium | reverse complement strand
GCTGCACGGTCTGTAACGCCTTGTCGACATTTTCCACCGGCGCTACACCAGCGATGGTAGCAGCAATCTTGCCATCCCCATCCACGACAAACGTGACGCGCTCTGCGAAGCCGTGATCGATCTCAGCACCGCGTGAATCCTGTTTGCCAGGCGCAGCAGGCCGCACCGATACCGCGAAGGATTTGGCGATGGCACCGTCTGGATCGGACGCAACAGCCAACTTACCCGCACAGAACTCAGGATCGGCAGAGAATTCTTTCAGCCGCTGCACGCTGTCGAGCGATACACCCACCACGCTGGCGCCCGCTGCTTTGAATTCGTCGGTCTTGGTGGAGAACGTGTGCGCCTGCAGATTGCAACCGCCGGTGTAAGCCGACGGGTAGAAGTACACCACCACCGGCCCCTTCTGTCGCGCGTCTTTCAATTTGAATTGGAAATCCTTGCCTGCCAGTGCGGCAGTAGCTTCAAAATCCGGTGCTTTTTCGCCTTCTTTCAAGGCGGCGGACAGGTTGACCGATGGCAATAACAACAGTCCCGCCATCAGCCACGGTGAGAATTTAAATTTCGCTTGCATGGAAAAAGCCTCTGGTGAATGCGGAAACCGTTAATTCAGAAACTGTGATTTTGGAAACCATGATCTCAAAAATAGCAATCAACCCTGTCTGGGCTTGTAAAGATCATGACATGATTTGCAGTTCTTCGTCAGCAAGCGAGCGGCTGCCGCAGCCTTCTCAAACTCATCCTTATCCAGTGCCTGCAGAATATCGCGAGCATGTTGCTGGCCTTCCTGGGAAATTTTCACGGCATCTGCAACAGGACCTTTGCTGGCAAAATATTGCTCAGTCCATTGCAGGCCCTCCAGCAGAAACTGAGCCCCTTCTTTTGCGCTGTCCTTGTTGCGACCCCCGATGTCAGGCTCCAAAAACTTGTTGGTATCCTCCATCGCCTTCATCAGTTCACCATCAATATCACTGAAATCCTGTACCGCCAGCGTCAATGGCGCCACCAGACCGACGACGATTCCCGCCAGCCACAACCTCGTTCGCATGTGATGTTCCTTGTTACTTTGCTAGTTACTTGATTTGAGAAATTCTGTCGTAAGAAAGGAAAACTGCACAGGCGCGAACACCTGTGCAGTACCTTGTTTTATTGATGCGGTGCTGTGACGTTACGCCAGCAGCTCCTTGACCACATCCCCGTACACCACCGTGGGCCGCTCGGCACGGCCGTGATTGAAGTAGGTGGTTTTCAGGTGGTCGAGGCCCATCAACTGCAGCACGGTGGCGTGCAGGTCGTAGGTGTCTACCGGTCTGCTCACGGCTTTCAGGCCGATCTCGTCGGTCTGGCCCACAGTGATACCGGCCTTGGAACCGCCGCCCGCCATCCACTGGGTGTAACCCCAAGGGTTGTGGTCGCGACCGGAACCGCTCTGACCGTAGGAAGTGCGACCGAATTCCGAGGTCCACACCACCAGGGTGGAATCCAGCAGGCCCAACGCTTCCAGGTCCTGCAGCAGACCGGCGATGGGTTTGTCGATCGCCTTGGCGTGGGCGCCGTGGTTCACTTCCAGTGAATCATGTGCGTCCCAATCACGTTGGTCGCCCTTGATGTTGAGCTGACCGGACACCACCTGCACGAAGCGAACGCCACGTTCTACCAGACGACGTGCACGCAGCATTTGTGTGCCGTAATCGCGAGTGGCTTCGTCGTCCAGACCGTAGATTTCACGAGTAGCTGCGGATTCTTTCTTGATGTCCACCGCTTCCGGCGCTGTGGTTTCCATGCGATACGCCAGATCGTAAGCGCGAGTACGTGCTTGCAGCTCGGTGTCTTGCGGGTAACGCTCAGAGGCGTACTTGTTCAGACGGTTCAGCAGACTGAAGCTTTCTTTCTGCTGCTGTTCCGAGATCTGAGCCAGACGATCCAGGTGCAGGATCGGCGATGCGCCCGGACGGAACGCCACACCCTGGTGTACCGCCGGCAGGAAGCCCGACGACCAGTTAGTAACACCACCACGCGGTTCGCGGTTGCCGGCATACAGCACAACGTACGGCGGCAGATCCGGATTGGCCGAGCCCAGCGCGTAGGATACCCACGAGCCCAGCGTCGGACGACCTGGGTTCAGGTCGCCGGTGTTCAGTTTCAGAATCGAGATGTCGTGCGTGGCGCCAATGGTGACGCTGGATTTGATGAATGCCATCTTGTCCGCGTGACGGCCCAGGTTAGGTACCAGATCGGAGAACCAGTGGCCGCTTTCACCGTACTGTTTCCAGGTACGGTTGGAGGCGTACAGTTTACCAACGCCACCTTGGGTACTGGTTTTGATGCCTTGCAGGAAAGACGCGGGAACGTCTTGTCCTGCCAGTTTGATCAGGTCCGGTTTGTAGTCGAACAGATCGACGGTGCTGGGCGCGCCGCTCATGTGAATCCAGATGACCGACTTGGCTTTCGCCGGGAAGTGGCCTTCTTTCGGCGCCAGCGGATCTACCAGTTCTTTAGCGGATGCGATTCCCATGGTGCCCGGCAGCATGCCAGCCGCAGCCAATCCGCCCAAACCGACGCCAGTGGACGTCAGAAAGTTTCGCCGTGATGTTGTTTTGTTGAAAATCGGTTTGCTCATATTCCTATGTCCTTATGCTGTGATAGTTGCGAATGGGGAATCAGTTGCGATACACGAATTCATTGGAGTTCGCGACGGTGTGAACCAGGTCAACGAAGGCTGCAGCCTTGATGGGATCCTGCACCACATTCGGATTATCGACGCCAGTGGGCACCGCGATATTGAACTTGCCTTCAGCCGCTTTCGCTTTGATCGTGGCTTCGTGCTCATTCAGGAATCCAGTCAGCAACTCACGCTCCTGTGCATCCGGCGAACGGGCGAACAGGATTTGGTACAGACGATCGACGCGCTGTTCATTGGGATCTTTGTTGCCACCCACAACTGAGCTGATCCACTTGCTGAAGCCCGACTTGGGTTCTTCTACCGGTGTTTCATTCAGCACGCGGCCTGCCAGTTGTTGCGACCAGCCGTAAACCAGTTCGCTGTTGGCCAGAGCAAGCGCCTGCAGCGGTGTGGTGGTGATCGAACGCTTGCTGTGTACCTGTTGTGGAGATGCCATGTCGAAGGTTTCCAGCAACGGATACGCGACGCTACGACGAGTGAAGATGTAGAGACTGCGACGGTTGTGGTCTTCCTTGTTGGCAGACACCGGCCACATAGCGCCAGCATTCAGGTTGGACGGCACCGGAGCGAATACGCTGGGTCCACCAATGGTTTCGTTCAGCTCACCGGAAGCGACCAGCAACGAATCGCGGATCTGTTCTGCATCCAGACGCTTGCGTGGGAAAGTCGCGAGCAGGCGGTTATCCGGATCGGCTTCAGCCAGTTCGTTGCGGCTTTCTGCTGCCTGACGGTACACGTTAGACAACAGGATGTGGCGGTGCAGGGTTTTGACGCTCCAGCCTTCTTTCACGAAGCGGTCAGCCAGGAAGTCCAGCAGTTCCGGATGGGTAGGTTTGTCACCGACGCGACCGAAATCGCTCACGGAGCCCACAATGCCCTTGCCGAAATATTCGTTCCATACGCGGTTCACATAAACGCGGGCAGTCAGCGGATTTTTCGGGCTGGCAATCCAGTTCGCCAGTGCAGTACGACGACCGGAAGAAACAGCGGTCGGCGTGATGACTGGTTTTTCGCCCTGAGCAATGGCTTCGGGGAATGCCGGTTGTACTTCTTCCAGCGGACGCTCGTGATCACCACCGAAGAACAGATAAGTGGGCGGAGCATCCTGGTGACCCAGTTCGGTCATGATGGTGTACTTGTCGGAACCCACCGTAGGCTTCAAGCCTTCGAAGGTTTTCAGCTGGTCAGTCAGCTGTTTGGCTTCGTAGTACTTTGCCAGGTTGGCGGGCTTGTAAATCGGCGATTGGGTTTCCAGTGCCGATTCTTCCAGGTACGCCAGGATGTCCTCTTCGGTTTCCACGTTCTGCAGGCGATGGTTGATCCAGCGGTCGTGGGCTGTCCATTCGCTTTCCGGCTTGAAGATGGAAACGCGGCTGTCGGTGAGGTAGCGTTCTTTATGGTGCTTTTCACCTTCGACTTTCACCGTATTCAGGATCGCTGTGCGCTTCGCCCGGATATCCTTGGTCGCATTTTCCCACTTGGCTTGCGCCTCGCGGTATTTCAGTTCCTGCTCGCCAATGACGGGGGCGGGAACGTCCATCACTTCCGCGGTGTTGGCAAAGAACGCCTGCAGCTGGAAGTATTCCTTGGCGGAGATCTTGTCAAACTTGTGGTCGTGGCAACGGGCGCACGCAACGGACTGTGCCAGGAACACTTCACCGACGGTGTCCGTCATGTCAGTGGTGATCTGGTATTTGCGCTGCACCAAGTCGCGCGAGTTGTAGTTGTCGGGATAGCCGGCCAGGAAACCGGTGGCCACTGTCACGTTGAGGTCGCCCGGCGCGATTTCATCGCCTGCTACCTGTTCGCGAATGAATTGGTCGTAGGGTTTGTCCTGGTTGAACGCGTTGATCACGTAATCGCGATAACGCCACATGTTGGGACGGGTAACGTCGTTCTGGAAACCGGTACTGTCAGCGTAACGGGCCAGGTCCAACCAGCGGCGCGCTTGACGCTCGCCGTAATGGGGCGAGGACAGCAGACGATCCACCAACTTGTCGTATGCATCAGGGCTTTCGTCGTTAACGAACGCGTCTACCTGTTCGGGCGTGGGAATAATGCCCCATGCGTCCAACGTAGCGCGACGAATATAGGTAGCACGATCCGTTTCCGGCGATGGTTGCAGACCTTTTTCTTCCAGCTTCTGCAGTACAAACGCGTCAATCGGGTCTTTTACCCAATCCTGTTTGGTCACTTGCGGCACCGGCTGGGCTTGCACCGGCACGTAGGACCACAACGGCTTGAGTGCCAGCCGCGCAGGCGCTGCCGGCACAGGCTTGGCAGCTTTATCCGCCGCCGCTTCTGTCAACGCCTGGCTGGCCGCCGGGTATGAGAACAAAAAGGCTGCAGACAGGAATGCCGTCAGCGCCCACCCTTTTTTGCTTTGATCTTTCCCGTATTCATGCAGCATTGATGCTTTCCTTTCCGTTCTGTTTGCTTTTCGAAAAAAGTGATATGCGAAGAATTGCGGTCTTTATTACGTGAACATTTTTTGCGTAAAAATCTTTGCGTAAGAGCCTTGGCGTAAAGATCACTGCGTCAAAGCCGCGACATAACCCAATAACCAGGCAAAGCTGGCTCCGACCAACACCACCACCGCCAGCGCCAACCCCAAACGCGATGACGGAATGCCGTCTGCCGGCGACAAATGCCGTTTACGGCCGCTGAACATGGCCGTTACCAGGTTGTCTTTCCACAACAGCCAGTGCGCGAGCACGGCTGCCACATGCAATGCAATGGCACCAGCCAGCCAATAAAACAGAGTGCGATGCAGGGTTGTAAGCCCGAGGCTGACATCCCCGCTCACCAGCGGCTGCAGTGGCCCTGTATTGAAAATCTGATCATCAGCAAACAGTCCGGCAACCGCCTGAAGGAGAAAACCACCCAGCAATACCAGCACCATCAGCGCGCCGAGCGGGTTATGGCCCGCTGAATGAGGCGCTTGCCGGTTGCGCAGCTTCCGCGCGTACTGCCATGTCGCTTTGGGGCCGCGAACGAATTGCAGGAAGCGCGCGTGCTTGGGCCCAACGAAACCCCAGATCAGGCGAAACACCAGCAGAACAATGACGGTATATCCGCTCCAGCGGTGGTACTCGAAATAGTCCACACCCAATTGATGCGTCACAAATGCGGTAACGACAGACGCAGCCAACGCCCAATGGAAGATGCGCACGGGCAAATCCCACACTAGAGCCTTAGCAGGCTGTATCTCTTCCACCTCTGCCAGCACAGCAACATCGATTTGGGCGTTCATACAACAGTTTCTCTGACCAATGACTCGCTATCGGGTACGGCGAGTGCAACTGGCGGGCCATTCCTTAGGAAAAAATGCCGACTCAATCACGTCGCCGTCTACAGCCAACAAGCTGATGACAGAAGGCTGCAATTTTGCAAAAAACTGCAGGCCTTAGACGGCATTCAATTGAAGCCCCTGGACGGGTTAAAGACGCGCCAATTCAGCTGCAGCAGGTAAACCCGCCTATTTCTGCTAGTTGTGTGTTGCTGTAGCAACAGTTTGCTTCCCTTGCTTCAGGGATACGTTAAGGCGGAGGAAATATGAAAGACGGCTCTGGCTGACGATTGGCTGCGGCGGCTGAGTGATGCCGATGATGATAGAGGTTTCATTTTCGATATAACGGCAACAACAACTGGAATATTGGCGATCGAAGATGCGTGAAGTAAATTTCGATAAGCAATGACAGCGTCTTCTTGAAACAGAAAAGCACAAGCAGCAGTTCCTTTAATAACAGTTCGTGCTGCCGCAGCAGCAACCGATGCGCAATTAATCACGCTTAAACAGCAAACTCCGACCACTGGTCAAATACAAAAGTTCGAAAAATTCTGCATGCTCTAACAAGCAAAAATCATTTCTTTTTCCTTGATCTATTGCCATTTCATCAAAATAGTCTTCGCCCGATTTTTGATCTGGCACAACCGTTGCTCAGGCTGGTTTTCATTTTTTTGTTGACCCGGAGTTTGGAAGAAATGAGCACGCAGAAACACCGAGCTGTAAAAACGATTTCTAATACACCGCAAGAAACGTTTCGTTTGAAACCGTTGGCGGCGTTATTGGCCGGGCTGGCGTTCACCGCATCGCCTTATGTTTTCGCCGTTGAGGCAAATGGGGATGGCAGCAATCCGGATTCTGCAGTGGTGGCAGAAGAACCGGTAGCCGCGGAAGAACCAGTACCTGCAGAAGACGAGCCCGTACCGGCAGATGAACCGGTGGCAGCCGAAGCAAACGATAGCGCCGCTGCTGTGACAGCAGCAGCCGATGACAATGTGCCTGTCACCGAGTTGGGGAAAGTGACAGTGCGCGTGCGTAACCGGATCGAGAATCTGCAGGATGTGCCCCTGTCGATTTCCGTTGTACAAGGCAACGAACTGCAGCGGTTGCAGGCAGTGGACCTGGGCTCCATCACCAAGCGCGCCGCCAACGTATCCTGGAACCAGGGCAACCAGCGCACCAGCAGCGTGGCGATTCGCTCGCTGGGTAAGGTAGGACAAACCGAAGCGCAGGATCCCAGCGTGGGCATCTCGGTGGATGGCGTGAGCTACGCCTACAACCCGCTGTCATCCAGCTTTGATTTCACCGACGTCGAAGCGGTAGAAGTGACGCGGGGGCCACAGGGTACTCTGCAAGGCAAGAACGCGAGCGTGGGTCTGATCAACATTACCACCCGCCGCCCGTCGTTCACTGAGAGCGGCGAATGGGCGCTGTCGTACGGTGAGCAGGATACGTTGCGCGGGCGTTATGCTTCCGGTGGTCCGGTGGTGGATGATCTGCTGGCGTACCGCGCTGCGATCAGCTTTGCTCAGGGTGAAGGCGATCTGAAAAACGAATTCAATCCTGATAATACTTATCAGAACGTGGATCGGGTTTCGGGCCGGATTCAGTTCCTGCTGACGCCGACTGATGATTTCAGCGCACGTCTGGCACTGGATGCGCAGCCGACAGCGGGAGAGAATACCAACCGGCGTGTATTCAATACCCCGACGCCGACGAAATACAGCAATTCAAACAGAGCCCCGAGCACAAACAGCGATCCCCGCACTCGTCTGAATCGCAGCTGGTTTCTGCAACAGGATGCTTACCGTTATTCCGACTGGCTGGCAGAGGAAGTCAACAACGATTCCCAGCAACCGGTAACCACCAGCAGCCATGGCGCGTCGGTGGAATTGAAATGGACCGAAGAGGCATACGAAGTAACGTCAATCACGGCGTTCAAGGATTACACTTTCAACGCTCACAACAACGATGAAGGCACGCCGTTTGATATCCAGAGCAGTTCGGGCCAGGAAATCTACTATGACCAGATCAGCCAGGAAATTCGTCTGAACGCACAGCCTGCCACCTGGGTTGACTACCAGGTAGGCGCGTTCCTGATGCAGACGCAGACCGACATTCGCCGCAACGTGATTTATGGAGGTGACGCCGGCGCGTGGTTTGCAACCCCTGGTCAGTACACTTCGCTGAGCGCCGATGCAGCCGGCCGCCTTTTGCTGCAGAACTCCCTGTCCGGCGTGTGGAAAGAAGAGAACCTACAAGCCGTCGACAATGAGAGCGCATCGGTATTCGGCCAGGCCAACTGGAAGCCGACTGACCCGCTGACCATCACCACCGGTATTCGTCTGACTAAGGAGCTGCGCAAAAACCCCGGCAGCAGCCTGATCAAGGATTATGGCTATGGCAAGGAGCTTAACCCCTTCACCGCAGGTAAGGTGACGCTGGGTGGTGTCCGGCTCGCTGATACTGCTGTTGCGGATCCAAATAATCCGTCGACCATCGTCGCGGGTGTTGGTGATCTGGCGGTCGACCCTGTCACCCTCGCGCCGCTCAATACCATCGAACAGCTCAATTCCGCCGATTTCATTGCGCAGAAGTACTTTGGAGTCGCGCCCACCGGCACACCCGGTGCTGCTTACGCCTCGCTATCGTCGGCCCAGAAGCAGCAAGTTCGGCATGCCCAAGCTCTCCGCAGATCACAATTCGGCGTGCTGTGGAATTTCAGCGAACCGGAGGAATTTGACGACGTATTGCCGGCCTTCGTTGTCAGCCCCAGCTACAAGGTCAACGACAATCTGACGACCTACATTTCATGGCAATATGGCGAGAAGGCGGGTATTTCCCAGCAGGTATTCGGCAACTCGGCACTGGCAGACGCTGAGGAAACCGGAGCCTGGGAAATTGGCGTAAAAACCACGTCGCTGAATAACACCCTGGTACTGAATGCCGACATCTTCTACTCAACCGTAGAAAATTACCAGGCGTCGGTACAAGCCTATGACGAATACAACACCACGTTGCGCAACGACGGCACAACCTACTACACCGCGTTGACGGGTAATGTACCTGAGGTGGAAGTCAGCGGCCTGGAGTTCGATGGCTATTACGCCGGCATTCCCAACACAACTTTGCGCTTCTCGGGTGCTTACACCAAGGCCATCTATAAGGAATTTCCCAACCTAGGTTTGGCACCAGACCTTGACCCTGCGGAATTTGCAAATCCGTACCGTGATGTGAGCGGTGAAGATCTGCCGGGCGCACCCCGCTGGTCGTTCAACGTGGGCCCGGACTTCCGCCTGCCTGTCAGCCTGGGCGCATTCGGACGCAAGATCTTCCACACCAGCGCCAACTGGGCCTTCCAAAGCAGCCAGAATACGGATACCACGCTGTCCGCCTATGGTGAGATTCCCTCTAACAGCATATGGGATCTCAGCGCCGGTATAGGCACCGTCGACGAGAAGTTCGATGTCAGCATTATTGTGAAGAATGCTTTCAACAACGATGTGCCTTTGCTGCAGACCTGGAACACCTACACTCCGGCAATTCCGCGCTGGATTGGAGTGGAGTTCTCGGGCAAGCTGTAACCCAAAAAAAGAAGAGCCGGAAATTTCCGGCTCTTCTCATTCATTTACTTTCCTGCGTTAAACTTCTCACATTCCGCTCCACTAAATCGTCAACGCTATTTTCGACCCTTCGCTGTACCCTCTTCCAACGTCATGCCAAACAGCTGGGCATCAAACTCAACTGCCTTCCAGAACAGGACGCTGTTGAAAGCCAACGCGGCACCGGTGCGATCCACCTCTCTTCTATCGGAAAACCGCAACACTAACTGCTGATCGGCAGCCTGAATCAGGTCTCCATTCAGAATAAAACGTCCGTACTCATCCGCCAGGGTTTTGCGGACCTGAGGACTTTCCTTGAGCGGTGCCGCCAGCCAGAATTCGGTAAATCGGAGTTTGAGTATCAGGGTTGCCGCGGCCTGATCAGTTACAACCTGCCAATCTTGATCTTTGAACCAATCCTGCAGGGCCTTGGTATATATCTGCTGCAGTTTTTCCTTGTCCGCCTCGGTCAGCTCATAATCGGAATCACGATAATGAATGTTGGCGTCACGAAAACCCTTGGCATACGCAACTTCAATCGGCGGTATGAAAACCTTTTGCGCACTGGGCAGCGGCGCCAGGTCCAACCTGTCAAACCCGCTCTTCACGGGCACCAACGCAGATGGTTGGCTAGTGGCAGTGTTACCAGCGGCCACTGCCGGGCTCGCCGCCGTCTTATTCTCATCCGCCGCGATAGTCGCTCCCGGAACTGTTGCCAACATCGAACACAGCAGCGCCACCGAACGAACTCGAAAAACAGCCATCACTTTACCTCCATAATTTCTTCAACCGCTCTGCCGCACTGATTAACGTGGAATCCTTCTTGGCAAAGCAGAACCGTACCACACGTTCATCAAAGCCATCATGATAGAACGCAGACAAAGGAATACAGGCCACACCGATCTTGCGGGTGAGCAACTCCGCAAATTCACGATCCGACAGGTGAGCATATTCCGGAATGCCGGCATAGGAACCGGAAACGAAATAGGTTCCTTCCGACGGCAACCAATGCAAGCCACTGCCTTGTGTCGACCA
>DATLII010000572.1:0-5425 GCA_035539495.1 Dongiaceae bacterium | reverse complement strand
CAGCGCTGCCATGCGCCAGACCCTTCAAACACATCAGGTGACGACTCATTCGTCGTATGTGCGAGGTGCTTTCTCCTCCGAACAACCCGGCTCATCGAGTACTTCGATCGGCCACAACGGCGACAACGGCGTGAGCTATGCGCTGCTAAGCCTGAACCTGCAACGCAAGCTTGGCCGCGTTGCGATGACGAACATTAACTCGATGATTGGCAATGCTGCCGTGGGCGACATGCACGACGTGATGGAGGCCATGGAGACGCACTGGACTGCGCTGTTCAGTGCCGGCAGCACCGCGCCCATCGAGGGCGTGCATCCGATGCCTGCGCTCACCCAAGCTGGCGCCCACTTGCAGCTTTTCGCCCGCAAGCACGACGGTCGCATTCTGCGCTATCGCTCCACCGATGGTGGCGTGAGCTGGCAGCCAGCGGGAGACTTTGGCACCGCGCAGATCAATTCCGGTGTGGGTGCGGCAGCGTCGAGCAATGGCCAAGTCGTCTATGTGATTGGCCGTGGCCTCAATAACAAGGCCTGGTTCACCAAGTCCACCAACGGCGGCACCAGTTGGGCCGACTGGCAGCCCATCCGCGCGGGTGTCTTTCGCACCGGGGCTGCGATCGCCTGCAGTGACAACGGCCAGATCGTGCATGCGGTGGGCATTGGCACCGAGGGCCACATGTGGCGTACCCGCTCACAGGATGGAGGTGCCAACTGGATCGACTGGACGCCCATTGGAGAAGGCCTGTTCACCTCTGCGCCGGCCATTGCCACCTCGGCCAGCGGCGGCATCGTGCACGTGGCCGCACGCGGCACCGACTGGCGCGTCTGGCGCAATACCTCGCTCAACAGCGGCACGAGTTTCCAGCCGCATTGGCAGCCGGTGGGCAATGGCATCTTCTCGTCGGGTCCGGCTCTGGCAGTTTCGGGCGACGGTGCGCGCCTGCATGTGGCGGCGCGCGGCTCCGATCGCTGCATATGGCGTAACCTGAGCGAAGATGGCGGCAGTCACTGGCAGGCGCACTGGGCCACCCTTCCCAATGGCACCTTCACCTCGGCGCCCACACTCGCCTGCGATGCGAACGCGACGAAACTTAATCTCTATGCCTTCGGCAGTGACTACACCGTCTACGGCGCGCATTCGGCCAACGGCGCCAGCAGCTTCGGTCCGTGGTCGCATAAGGTCGCAGAGTTCTTCATCTGAGCGCGCCAGGAACCCAATAGGTCTTACGTGATTGCGCACGAGGTTGGGCATCATGTGCAGAATCTGTTGGGTGTTTCTGGCAAAGTGCAAAGCATGAAGCGGCAAGCAAGCGAGGCCCAGGCCAATGCGTTGTCGGTGCGGCTGGAGTTGCAGGCGCAGGGTTATGTGGTGCCGGAGAGTTTTACGCATGGGGCTTCGGAGCAGCGCAGGAAGTGGTTTAACGCCGGTTATACAAGTGGATCGATGAAAGCATGTGATACGTTTTCTGCGAAGCTGCTTTGAAATAGAAGGCTGTCTTCTGATTGTTGCGAGGCCGATATCCTCGTAAATGGGCTGTTATACAAATTCAATTAATCACGAAAAGGTGCGGTTGTGTTAGAAAATATTCCAGAAGAATTTGTGGTGCTAAAAGGGCAAATATTGGATGGAATGGTTGATTGCCTTGAGCTCGGTGGCGATGAATCTCATGCAGACTACTCTGCTGAAGATGTTGATAAGTGCGCAACCATTATTGAAAAATTCATTGATGATGTTCTGTCTCCCGCAATATACGGCAATTCAAAGAAAATAATGAGGGTTGTTCAGTCTGTCGTAGTGGCGCTAAATGAATTAAATCAGGCATGTGATCACAGTCTTATTGAAGAAGATCAGCGAGAGCTAATCTGTGAACTGATTAATGCGCTAGCCGTTCATGCAGGCCTAAAAATTGAAGTGCATGATGTTACAGATGAATGGCGGGAGTGGTAGGCGCATAACCAGTTATTCAAGTGGGGCGGCCGGCAATATCCTGCTTGCTAAATGGATGAGCTATAGCTAGCCAGTTGCTCCACAGCGGACGCAGATCCAGCATTCGTAGTGAGTGCGAAATCTGAACGCAATCTTCCCTACCGTTTTTGCAATCTATAAAATCAAGAATCTTCAGAGAAAGAAGGGCCAATCCTGCAAAAACGGGCTCCTTTGGTCGGTGACGCCGTATCGAAAAATTTTGCTTCAGCCTATATTCCCCATGTCGAGATGCTGTAACAGGCAGCGATTAAAAATTCCGATGCTCAATGTCACACATACCAATGGAGGGGTGTCATCGTGAAAACCGTTGCCGTTAAGACCATCGCCAAAAAAATTGTGCTTACCTTTTCCCTTTGTCTTGCATCCCTTTTCACGTCGCTTGCTGCGGCTGCCGAACAAGCCTGTGAGTCCACCCTGGATGCGCAGGAAATTCTGACAACCGTCCAAGTGTCCAGTTGGGGATTCAATATTCGCAACACACGTTTTCAACCCGCAGATCTGGCGGGGCTGAAAACACCGAGTACGCAACCACCGGCGTTGCAGTGGGCATTTGATTTCAGAAATGCGTTCCAGGCTCGATCACAACCGGTGGTTACCCAGCAGGCGATTTTTACAGGCAGTCAATCCGGCAACCTGTATGCGTTGGATCGGCAAAGCGGTTGCGTGTTTTGGAAGTTTAAAGCGTCCGCAGAGGTTCGCACTGGAATCGTGCTCGGCACGAATCAAGCCGGCGACGTTCCCATTCTGTATTTCGGCGATTTTCTGGGTACTGCATACGCAGTGAATGCAGCAACTGGAAATTTAATCTGGAGAAAAACCGCTTCCAACTTTTATGCGGCCACCATTACGGGCACCCCGGTGTTGCATGACGGTGTTTTGTACGTGCCGATTTCTTCGCTTGAAGTAGGTATTGCAGCAATTCCTTTCTACCCGTGCTGCCGGTTTCAAGGACAAGTGACGGCGATGAATGCGTATACCGGTGAATGGATCTGGAATAAATCCGTGATGACCGAAGTGCCCAAACGGGTGGGCAAAAATTCCTGGTATACGGCCAACTACTCGCCCTCGGGCGCGCCGGTGTGGTCCACACCCACGATCGATGTTAAGCGCAACCGATTGTATGTGGGCACAGGTCAGTCCTATATGCCACCGGCCGCGGATACCACGGATGCCATTGTTGCGATGGATCTCGATACCGGCGACATCGTGTGGAAGCAACAAATGACAGCGAACGACAATTGGAACATCAGCTGTATCGCAAAAGGCCCAAACTGCCCGGAACCGGGGGTGGATTTTGATTTTGGCGCTCCACCCATTTTATTGACGTTGCAGGATGGCACGGATCGCATTTTTGCGGGCCAGAAATCGGGGATGGTGTATGCACTGGATCCCGACAAGGACGGTGCCCAGGTATGGCAGACAAGAGTCGGTCGCGGAGGCGCATTGGGTGGCATTCATTGGGGTATCGCCAGTGATGGTGAACGTATTTATGTGCCGGTATCAGATTCGGATTTATTTACTATCACGCCGGGCACTCCCAGGCCTGGTCTTTACGCGTTGGACCCGGCAACCGGCGATGTTTTATGGGAATCCAAACCGCAATATCCCTGTGGTGCCAGCGTGTGCACGCCTTCTTTCTCAGCAGCTATTACCGTGATTCCTGGGGCTGTGTTGGCCGGTGATCTGGAGGGTTATGTGACCCTTTTCGATAGTGCCAATGGCAAGGTGCTCTGGACGTTCGATACGGATCTGCGATGGCCTTCGGTGAATGGCAGAAGGGCGAACGGTGGTTCCATTGATTCAGGCGGACCTATCATCGCGGGCGGCCAGATCTTTGTTAACTCGGGCTATGGCTTGTTCGGCAAAAAACCCGGTAACGCTTTTTTGGTGTTGCAACCATGAAACTGTATTCCCTCTCCCTACTGGGCTGCCTGATGCTGATCCAGGGTTGTGCCCTGTTTGATGCCGGCGGTGCTGACGCAAACAGAAAGAATGCTTCGTCGGCGGAGACGCAATTACATTCTCCCGAACTGGCATTTTCCATCACGGTTCAACAGCCCTGGCAGATACAGGTGAAAGACGCCAGGTTGTTGGATCGCAAGCATACTGCGGAGATACAGGAATTCTCCGTGGCTCGTCCAGCACCGTCCTCCGCACCGTTGTTGATTGTTTCTATTCCGGACGGAAAAACGTTGGTCCCGCCCACGATACAAGTCAATTACCGGGAAAAAAACGCGCAGGGAAAAACTGACCCCGTCGAGTTGCTGGAACAACAGCTGTATTATCTGCGTTCCGCGTATCAGGGGTTTTCCTATCAGTCCGAACCAGAGCTGGTTCATACCAGCACTCACGATGCTGCCTGCGCGCGGTTCAAAACGCAGTCTAACGTTGAGCTTGGCGGAAAGCTCCAGGAAGAAAACGTGATGATGAAGTTTTGTCTGATTCCGCGCGGCGATTTGATGTTCATGATCGCCATTGCTGCGGATGCAGAATCGTTCCCGAAATACCAGTCGTCATTTGATGAGATGCTGGAGTCTGTGCGGTTGTAGGCCGAACTCCAGTGCCAGGAAGGGTTGGGTTTGCGTGTCTGAAAGGATTTGTTTAGCCCGTACGTTCAAGGGTCAAATAAAGGCGGTCTACGCGAGATAATTTTCTCATCACATGCCGCCCGTTTTAAGCGGACGGCATGCGGTTTTGTTCAGTTTCTGAAAGCGGCCGTTACGACCGAACCATCACTGCGTAGTCAGTTCGGTATCCAGCACCACACCACCTACACCACCCACTCCGCCGATGCAGCAGATACCGCCAGTGCCACCGGTACCGCCTACTCCGCCAGTACCTTGAGTCACCCGTGCATACACCTTGAAGAACCGATTACCAATATTTTCCGCCTGAATCAGATTCAAGGTATAACCAGCCACGGTGGGCAGCTGAATTTCCTGGATCGCATCCGTCAACCGCGGCATCACTTTCGGCACCGCGAAATCCACCAGCGCCTGAATGAACTTCTCGTCCAGCACGATTGAGGATTGTTCCTTCACAACAGAATCGATTTCGATGCGCGGATCGGTATCCAGCAGCACCTTGATACGATTACCGCTCAGGCCCAGGCCAATATCCGCCCGTGCGTTGACGATGATCTGAATCAGCGGGTGGAAGGTATCTTCGATATCGGTACGACGCACCTGCGCTGAGATCTGCACGTCTTTCGCTTGCACACTGGCCAGGGCCGGTGTTGCGCGCGGTTGTGGCAGATCCAGGTAGGGCGATGCCAGCGGCACGATATCGAGTTTCATTTCATAGTTTTTCAGTATGGTGCCCAGTTTGGGGATCGAGCTGCCAGCCACGGTGGTGGTCAGTTTGTCGATGCCGGTGAGATGTGCGCTGTGGATGGTTTTGTTCAGGATGTCCCAATCCAGGCTCAGGCCCACATCGAACGCC
>DATLII010000571.1:0-4547 GCA_035539495.1 Dongiaceae bacterium | reverse complement strand
ATCCGCCCGCCCCGCTTCCGCTTTCGCCACGAAAAAGGGATCCGCCAGCATGGGTCGCGCCAGTGACACCATATCCGCCTGACCGTCGGCAATGATTTTCTCGGCAAGGTCCGGTGTATTGATCCGGTTGCTTGCGCACACAGGAATTTTCACGATCTGTTTCAGTTTGGCCGTAGCAAACGCAAACGCGCCGCGCGGCACCGATGTGACGATGGTTGGAACCCGCGCCTCATGCCAACCGATACCGGTGTTGATGATGTTGGCACTCGCTGCTTCCACGCCTTTTGCCAGCAGTTCCACTTCATCCCAACTCTGGCCACCCTCCACCAGATCCATCAGCGACATGCGGTAGATGATGATGAATTCACGTCCCACCGCTGCGCGAATCCGGCGCACTACTTCTAACGGAAAACGCATGCGATTGGCCGCACTGCCGCCCCACTGGTCTGTGCGTTTATTCGTGCGCTCACACAGAAACTGGTTCAACAGATAACCTTCCGAGCCCATGATTTCAATGCCGTCATAACCTGCCAGTTTGGCCAGCTCGGCAGCCCGGGCAAAATCATCCAGCGTGGATTCGATCTGCTTGCCACTCATTTTCCAGGGCTTGAATGGCGTGATGGGCGATTTGATGCCTGAAGGCGACAAACTGTAAGGCGTGTATCCGTAGCGCCCCGCATGCAACAACTGCAGCACGATCTTGCCACCTTCGTTGTGTACTTTGCCGGTGACATGGCGATGCAACAGCGCGGTGGCTTTGTTATCCATGCGCGAACCCAGCGGCAACAGTTCACCACGCCGGTTGGGGGAATAGCCACCCGTGACAATGATTCCCACGCCACCCCGTGCCCGCTCGGCGAAAAAGCTGGCCAGCTTGTCGATGTGGTAGAAGCGATCTTCCAGCCCCGTATGCATGGAGCCCATCAGCACGCGATTACGCAGCGTGGTGAAGCCCAGATCCAAGGGTTGCAGCAGGTGCGGGTAAAAGGCGTTCATGCAATTTCCTCTGTAAAAAACCATGCAGCGTGCAGGCTCAATCCTAGCCCAGTTTTTCTGAATGCGACTTTTCCAATGCTAACCCGACCAAACAGTCCACTCACCCGTGACGGTGCCCGCAAAAAGGGAAAATTACCTTGCATGCCAAGGCAATAGCCTTTAGCGTCTGGCGAGCGCAAAACCCCGGATAATTCTTGATGCTAAGGAGCACCACTATGCGTTATTCCCGCACTCTCGCCATCGGCTGCCTGCTGAGCCTGGCCGCGTTTACGTCCACCGCCAACGCCGATGATCTGCCGCGTACCAACGCTGCAACGGGTGCCAAGGCGTATATCGTGTCGCCCAAGGATGGCAGCACTGTTTCCTCTCCTGTCACTGTCGTGTTCGGCCTGGAAGGCATGGGCGTGGCACCCGCTGGCGTGGAAACACCCAACACCGGCCATCACCACCTGCTGGTGGACGTAGACAAACTGCCTGACCTCAACAAACCGCTGGGTGCAGACGTCAAACATTTCGGCGGTGGCCAGACTCAAGTCCAACTGGAACTTGCTCCCGGCAAACATACCCTGCAGTTGATCCTGGGCGACAAGTTGCACATTCCCCACCAGCCGCCCGTGGTGTCAGAGAAAGTGACCATTACCGTAAAATAAGTAGCGTAAAATAAACAGCGGCAAGTGCAGACAAAAGTACGCTAAGAAAAACCCGCTGATAAAAAAATCCCCCGCAGTGCGGGGGATTTTTGTTTTCCGATTCAACCGAAAAACGACCGCTTATTTTTCCAGGATCGCAGTAACGCCTTGGCCACCGGCAGCGCAGATGGAGATCAAGCCGCGACCCGAGCCTTTCTCGTTCAGCAGCTTGGCCAGCGTGTGCACGATACGGGCACCGGTGGCTGCAAACGGGTGACCCGCTGCCAGCGACGATCCATTCACGTTCAGCTTGCTACGGTCGATGCTGCCCAATACTTTGTCGCGGCCCAGGCGCTGCTTGCAGAAGGATTCCGTTTCCCAGGCTTTCAGCGTGTACAGCACTTGCGCAGCGAATGCCTCGTGAATTTCGTAGAAATCGAAATCCTGCAGAGTCAGGCCAGCGCGATCCAGCAGACGTGGCACCGCGTACGCAGGCGCAATCAGCAGGCCTTCTTTCTTGCCCACGAAATCCACCGCAGCAGTTTCGCAATAGGTCATATAAGCCAGCACGGGCAGGTTGTTTTTCTTCGCCCACTCTTCAGTGGCCAGCAACACAGACGACGCACCATCGGTCAGCGGCGTGGAATTGGCGGCGGTCATGGTGCCGCTTTCCTTGTCAAAGCAAGGCTTCAGGCTAGCCAGTTTTTCCATCTTGATATCGCCGCGCAGGTTGTTGTCGCGGTCCAGGCCCATGAACGGCGTGATCATGTCCTTGAAGAAACCACGCTCGTAAGCAGCGGCCATGTTGGTGTGGCTCGCAAACGCCAGCTTGTCTTGCTCGGCGCGGGGAATATTCCATTCCTTGGCGGTAATTTCGCAATGATCACCCATGGCCAAACCGGTGCGCGGTTCGCTGTTGGCGGGAATCAAAGGCATCAGGTGACGCGGACGGATCTTGCCAATCAGCTTCAAACGATCCTGGTTGGTCTTCGCGCGATTCAGATCCAGCAGAATTTTGCGTAGGCCTTCGCTGACACCGATCGGCGCGTCAGACGTGGTGTCCACACCACAGGCAATACCACATTCGATCTGACCCAGAGCGATCTTGTTCGCCACCAGAATCGCGGCTTCCAAACCAGTACCGCAGGCTTGTTGGATGTCATAGCACGGTGTTTCCGGCGCCAACTGGGTGCTCAACACGGATTCACGCACCAGGTTGAAATCACGGGAATGCTTCATCACAGCGCCGCCGACCACTTCGCCCATCAGCTTGCCTTGCAGCTTGTAACGCTCCACCAGTCCTTTCAGCGCAGCGGTCAGCATGTCCTGGTTGCTGGCATGGGAGTAAGCCGAGTTGGAACGCGCAAAAGGAATACGATTGCCGCCGATGATGGCCACCTTGCGAACTTGATCTACTTTCATGGAAAAGCTTCCTGTGGAGTCGACGCCCTAACAAATGAGGGCATAAAGGGTTGATCTGACAGAACGTTTGCAGACGAGTCGGCGCCGGCTGGATTCCGGATCACGGCGCCTAGTCTAGCGGGACGTCATCCTGAAGCATTGGCAGGACTGACCCGCAGCCATTTAATCGGGGTCAATTCAAAATGGAATCCAAGTCATTTACTATACGCGCCAATTAGCAACAGTAACCAACACTGCCCGCGGCATCGTTGCAGCCCATGGATTGCGCTGCAACTGCTGCAAAGGCAAGCTGCAAAAGCGGCGCCACTATAACACAGCACTCCCTTCACCCACACAGGACCAGAGCCATGGCCGATCTGTACGAATCCCTGCTCAGCAACAACGTTGGACGCTCGCTTCTCAATTCGTTGAATCTGCCGGTTCCCACTCCGCTGGAGCGCCATACTTCATCGCAAACCTCGTTCCTGAGTGGCAATGTGCTGGTGGGTGCAGCGCCCGGTGGACGCCTGCTGGATGTGATTGCAGCAACACTGAAACAGAGCAATGCCACTGCACTGGTCGCCCAAAATGCCGCCAACGTTGCCGAAATCAAAGCAGCCGGCGAAAAGGCTGAGTTGAAATTCACCAACGTGGACCCTGCGTCTGAAGGCGCGCGTTTTAAAGCGTTGATTTTTGACGCAACGGGCGTTGAAACCAGCGAGCAAACCCGTGAGCTGTACAATTTCTTCCACCCCGTGATCAAGAAACTTGCCGACAGCGGCCGTCTGATCGTGCTGGGCACACCGCCGGAAGCCAACAAAACCAATCCCCGCGCACAAATCGCACAGCGTTCGCTGGAAGGTTTCATCCGTTCCGTAGCGAAAGAAATTGGTAAAAAAGGCGCCACCGCGAACCTGGTTTATGTCGCCAAACAAGCTGAAAAATCGGCGGAATCCGCACTGCGTTTCTTCCTGTCGCCGAAATCGGCATTCGTTGACGCGCAAGTTCTGCGCGTAAGCAAAGGCAAAGCGCTGCCGGAAGGTTTCAACTGGAATTTGCCATTGGCTGGCAAAGTGGCGCTCGTGACCGGCGCGTCACGCGGCATCGGCGAATCGATTGCAGAAGTCATGGCGCGCGACGGCGCAACCGTTGTATGCCTGGATGTACCACAAGCAAAAGAAGGTCTGCAGAAAGTGGCGGACCGCATCGGCGGTTCGATCCTGCCTATCGACATCACGGATTCCGTTGCACCCAAAACCATTGCTGACACGCTGAAGCAACAATACGGCGGCGTGGATATCGTGGTACACAACGCTGGCGTTACTCGCGACAAAACCCTGGGCGGCATGCCAGAGCATTTCTGGGACATGGTGATCAACATCAACCTTGCATCCGAAGAGCGCATCAATGACGCGCTGGTCGAGCAGGAAGTGCTACGCGAAGGCGGCCGCATCGTGTGCGTGTCGTCGATGAGCGGTATTGCGGGTAACTTCGGTCAGAGCAACTACGCAGTATCGAAAG
>DATLII010000570.1:0-11681 GCA_035539495.1 Dongiaceae bacterium | reverse complement strand
GGTCATGTCGACCACCTTCGCTATAGTTTCGCAATGGCATCAAAGGGCTAGTCCGATGCCAATGCATTGATCAACAACGGTTCATTGCCTCACTACCTGTGTTTTATCAGGTTTATGCCCGACCCGCGTCGGGCTTTTTTTATTTGGGGTGCAGTGGTTGTGGTGCAGATTTCTTGATATGCGCAAAACCGTACATGTCCTGATATATTTTAATTAACTGACTGGCCATTTTTCCCGTAATTCTGTTGGTTGAAGGCAAACTAAAAATATAAATGTCCGGACAAATTATGGGCTGTTTTTTGTTGCTTCGCGAAGCGTGCGGCGGTAAGCTTGTAGGTAAGATATCCTCCTGTAATATCGGTGTGAGGATGTGTCTGGCTTCGCGCGAGCACACTGGAACTGAACGAATCAGCAGGTGGCACAGCTTGTGTTGATGTCTTTTAAAATTCGAAAAAAATTAAGCAAACAGTGCAGATTTTCGCTTCCCGGAATGAAGCCAAAATATCTAGCGTATGACAATTCAATATGAGGCCCCGCGATCATGGGAGTTAAAGTTTACCAGCGCATTCTGGAGCTTTTCGAAGCTGAAGGCATCGATACCCTCTTCGGCATCCCCGACCCAAACTTCGTCCATTTGTTCGATACAGCAGAAAAGCGCGGCTGGAAAATCGTCACTCCGCACCATGAACTCTCCGCTGGTTTCATGGCTGAAGGTTATGCGCGCATGACGGGTCGTCCGGCGGTGTGTATCGCCACGCTCGGCCCTGGTATCGCTCTTACCGCCGGCTCGATGATGAATTCGCTGGTCGAGAACTCACCGGTTATCTATATCGGTGGTCAACGCGCGCGTATTACCG
The DNA here is from genome assembly GCA_035539495.1 of Dongiaceae bacterium. GTDB lineage: Bacteria > Pseudomonadota > Gammaproteobacteria > Pseudomonadales > Ketobacteraceae > Ch67. The sequence continues at coordinate 10,824 of DATLII010000570.1, read as the reverse complement.
AGCAGCGTGTACGTCGCGGTCGCATCCAGTTCGTACAGCAGAAAGCACTGTTCGAGAACTCGGTAAAATACAGCGCCAGTATCGAATACGCCGAACAGACCGACGAAATTATTCGTCACGCGTTGCGTGTCTGCCAATCTGGCACCCCAGGCCCTGTCTACATCGAATATCCATCGCACGTCATTCAGCAAGAGCTGGACGTGAAGCCTGTTCTACCGCCAAGCTCTTACCGCTTGGTAGAGCCAGGAGCAGATGGCGATGGCGTGGCCAAAGCGATCGAGCTAATCAAAAGCGCTAAAAACCCAATTCTGCTGGTAGGCCATGCGGTGCAATGCACGCGTGCTGGTCAGAAAGTTCGCGAGCTGGCTGAGCTGATGGGTTGCCCGGTAATTCAGACCTCCGGTGGCAGCGCCTTTATCGAAGGAATTGAAGACCGCACCTTCCCTTACATGTTCTCTGAAGTCGCTAACGAAATCGTTAACAAGTCTGACGTAGTGGTCGCGATTGGTACCGAAATCGGCGAGCCAGTGCATTACGGCGTTGGCATGTACTGGAAAGAAGGCAACGCTAATCGCAAGTGGGTTTACGTTGAGTTAGATGCTGAAGCCATCGGCCAGAATCGTCCAATTGATGTACCTCTGATTGGCGACCTGCGCACTGTTGTACCTCAGTTGTCGAGAGCCCTGAAAGACACGCCTCGCGCGGAACACGCAGAGCTGGCGGGCTGGATCAAAGCAGACAAAGAGCGTCTGGCGGCTTTGGCGAAACAGGATTTCACTACTTCGAGTGGACGCGTCCATACCGGTCAGTGGGTTATCGAAGCGACCAAGGCCATGCCGGAAAACGCCATCCACGTCCGCGACGGTGGCTGCACGGTAATCTTCACGTGGACTTACTTGCAGAGCAAGCCGCGCGACGTTATCTGGAACCAGAACTTTGGTTGCCTCGGTACAGGTCTGCCTTACGCTGTTGGTGCCTCGGTGGCCGATGGCGGCAAGCGTCCAGTATTGTTCACCACCAGTGACTCAGCATTCCTGTATCACATCGGCGAGCTGGAAGTTGTACATCGCCTCAACCTGCCGATGGTTATCGTGGTTGCTGTGGACAATGCCTGGGGCTTGGAAGTGGGCGTGTACAAGCGCACTTTCGGTCACGGCAATTCCACCGAGCCAGGCGTGCACTGGAGCAAAGATGTTCGCTTCGACCAAATCGCTAAAGGTCTCGGCTGCGAAGGTGTTTACGTCGAGAAAGGCGAAGACATCGGCGCGGCGATTACCGCAGCGTTTGAGAGTGGAAAGCCAACTGTTATCCACGTGCCGATCGATCCTGTGATCAACCACGGCGGTAACGAAAACAAAGATACACCGAACTACGAGCGTTTCCGTACTTGGTACGCGGAAGGCCAACAGTAATCGGATTTCGGCTATCGCCCGCTTGGCCGCGGGCGTTTTAGCTGAAATGGTAGAAATACAAAAAAAAGGTCGTCGATGTTATGTCGACGACCTTTTTATTTGTTCATAGCCCGGTATTTTGGCGGTGTTATCGCAAGCTGCTCAACGCCCCTTCCATTGCGGCCGACGTTTTTCAGCAAAGGCGCGGGGACCTTCCTGTGCATCTTCACTGTTGTAGCAATATTCCGATGCATGTCTTGCCGCTTTAAGTGCAGCCGAGCGTCCCATCTCGGTGGCGGTCATAACGGTTTCCCGCGCCGCTTTGACGGATAGGGGAGCGCCATCGAGAATTTCTGCTGCCAGTTCCAGTGCGGTGTCCATCAGCGACTGCGGCTCAGCCAATCGATTGACTAGGCCAATTTCGTAAGCGCGCTGAGCTGTAATGGGTTTTCCGGTGAGTAGAATCTCCATCATGATGCGTTGCGGAATCATGTTAATCAGAGGGGAGGCCCAAGGCGAACTTCTGCCCACTTTGACTTCAGTGACCGCAAATTTCGCATTAGTGCTGGCAACACAGAGATCGCAAGCCTGTGCGATCATCCAGCCGCCAGCAAATGCAACGCCGTTGACTGCGGCAATCGTTGGCTTGGAGAGTTCAATGTTGTCATAGGGAACTGGGAACATGTCGCGCGGTGGAACTTTCAAGCCGCGATCCACCATTTCTTTTAAATCGCCACCGGCACAAAAAGCTTTGTCGCCTGCGCCGGTCAGAATGGCGATGCGCAACGCGGGATCATGCTCGAAACGATCCCAGGCGACAAACAATCCCTGGCGAATTTCCTTGGACAAGGCATTGCGGGTTTCAGGCTGATTCAGGGTAATGATGACAATGCCATCGTCGCGGGCTTCAAATAATACGGGTTCGCTCATTTCGTTTTCCTGTATCCTGGTTTCGCTAACGCACAAATCCCTTAATAGGATTTCGGCAGTCCCAGCGCTTTTTCAGCGAGAAAGTTCAGGATCATGTGAGGACTCACTGGCGCAGTGCGGGGAATCAGAATTTCCCGCAGGTAGCGTTCCACATGATATTCCTGCGCGTAGCCCATGCCACCCAGTGTGAGCATGGCAGTATGACAGGCTTCAAAACCGGCTTCCGCCGCCAGATATTTTCCTGCGTTGGCTTCAATGCCGCAGTCTTGGCCTTTGTCGAACAGGGTGGCGGCTTTCATCACCATTAAATTTGCCGCCTCAAGTTGCGCCCAGCACTTGGCCAGCGGGTGCTGAATACCTTGATTCATGCCGATAGGGCGGTCGAACACGATGCGTTCGTTGGCGTAGCGAGCAGCTTTGTTCAGTGCGACACGGCCGAGACCTATTGCTTCGGCGCCCAGTAAAATCCGCTCCGGATTCAATCCATGCAGGATGATTTTGAAACCATCGCCTTCCTTACCGATACGATCTTCTTCTGGAATCCACAAGTCCGATATAAACAGCATGTTGGAATCTACGGCGTGCCGGCCCATTTTGTGAATGGTCCGAACTTCCATCTTCGATAGATCCATATCGGTGAAAAACAGCGAAAGGCCTTCGGTTTTGCGTTTTACTTCCTCAAGCGGCGTGGTGCGTGCCAGCAGCATTACTTTGTTGGCGACCTTGGCGACAGAAATCCAGATTTTCTCGCCATTGACTAGATAGCCGCCGTCGCGCTTTTCCGCGCGGGTTTTCAATTTGGTGGTATCGAGGCCCGTGTTGGGTTCGGTAACAGCGAAGCAGATGCGATCCTCTCCATGAATCACCGGCCGGATCATGCGCTGCTTCTGCTCTTCGGTGCCAAACAGCTCCACCGGCTGCATGGTGAAGACCGGGCCATGAATGCTGGAAGCCGCCGACATGCCGCCGCCGGATTCAGCTACGGCCTGCATCATAATGGCTGCTTCAGTGACGCCCAGGCCCGAGCCGCCATACGCCTCGGGCATCGCGATACCCAGCCAGCCTGCATCGGCCATTGAGCGGTGAAAATCATGCGGGAAAGTACCTTCCCGATCCTTTGCCAGCCAGTAATCATCAGTGAACTGGGAGCAATGTTTCAGCACGGCATCGCGAATATTTTGCTGATCGTCAGTGAAAGAAAAATTCACGGGTTCACCCCTTGTTGATCGATTTGCTACGCATTTTTTAAACCCAATTCTGCCAACACCGCTTGAGTATCCTGGCCTATCAGCGGGGTGGGGCCGGCAACTTTGCCTGGCGTTCGGGAGAACCAGGTGGGAACGCCGGGGAACCGCATTTCGCCATAGGGCGCTTTAACGGTTTCGAAAAAGCCGATAGCTTGCAAATGGGGGTTTTCAAATAACTCGTCTGGCGTGCGCAGCGGTGCGGCGGGAATGCCGAGTTCGTGAAGCAGGTCGAGCCAATCTTCCGTGGTGCGCTCTTTGAATGTTTCCCCAAGCAGTCCATACAGGGTATTGATTTGTTTGGCGCGTTGCGCAAGCGTGGCATATTCATCGCTTTGCCAGTGCGGTTTCACTGCTTCCATGAACAGGCCCCACTGTTTGTCATTGTAAACCAGCGCGGAAATGTAGCCGTTTTTGGTCTGATAGGGGCGGCGATTGGGCGCCACTGCGCGGTGATAGTTGGCGGGGCCGATAGGTGGATTGAACAGCATGCCGTTGGCATGTTCCACCAGCATGAAAGACGCCATTGCTTCAAACATGCCGATTTCAACTTCCTGGCCTTCGCCGGTACGTTCGCGATGGAACAACGCCATGGCGGTAGCATAGAGTGCGGTCATGCCGGCAATCTTGTCGGCCATGATGGTGCCGACGTAATTGACTTCGCCGGTCAGCATCTGTTGCACGATCGGCAAGCCGCATTCCGCTTGAATGGTGTCGTCGTAAGCGGGGAAATCGGCATCCGGACCGCGACGGCTGTAGCCATAGCAATTGGTATAGATGATCGTTGGATTCAGCGCGGAGACTTCCTTGTAGCTGAAGCCAAGCTTGTTGATCGCTTTGGCGCGCATGGAATGGATGAATACATCCGCGGTTTTGATCAGCTCGGTCAGTGCTGCTGTGCCTGCTTCTGTTTGCAGATCGAGAACCACGCTGCGTTTACCGCGGTTCACGTTGACAAAAACACCGCTCATGCCGGGAACTGGGCCGGGAGAGATATAACGGGTGCCATCGCCGCCAGGTGGTTCTATTTTTATGACGTCAGCGCCCATGTCGGCCAGCATTTGGGTGCAGTAAGGCCCCATTACCATGGCTGTCAGGTCGACGACGCGCACGCCGGACAGCGGCCCCGAATGCTTTTTGGTTTCGCTCTTATTGGCTTGTTGTTCTGAAGTATTTGCGTACATATTCATTACTTGGTTACTGCGTTATTGGTTGTTATCGGCAAGCGGTTTTGGATCGCCGGTGCCCATATATTCCGCGAGATTGCGGTGGAAATTGGCGGTGCTGCGTTCCATGTAGGGGTTGGGCTTGGTGCCGCTGAAGCCGGCGGATTTCATCCCCTGTTGCACGGCTGCCATATTGGAAAAATCCTGCGACAGCACGTAGCACCAGGCTTCTTCCGTGGCCGGGCTGTATTCCCATTCGGTTTTCGGCTCCTGCCCTTGCGGGAATAGTTCGTACACTGCAGCTTCGAAGATGCATTTGTCGGGGTCGTATTTGTAAGGCCGAGCGCTGTAGCAAAGCGCGTTGTTGACTGCGTGCCCGATCTGGAAGTTGGGAAAGATTTGCCAGGCAGTGCCGCTCTTGGCCAGAAGGGCTGGATCAATGGTCGGCCAGACGACTCCGCGTGCCTCGTCGTCTTTGCGTGCCGATTCGATCCAGTGTTTGAGCACCTGATCGGCGGGCGTGCCTTCCGGCAATTCATCAGCCAGACGCTTCGCAGCATTCACCAACGTTTGGGTGGTATTGGTATTGGCTTTTTCCCAGGTGTAGGTCTGCATTTCGGCAGTCGAGACCCGTGGATCGCTATTGGTGCCTATCCGTAGTTTTCCCGACTGGTTTTCATCCATGTCTTTCGGGCGTTCGTAGCCAATATTGCTGTGCTTGCCGTGGGCTTTTGCCCAGCCACGAAATGAACCGTATTTGTTGAATTCCGGATGCGTGGTCTGGACATGGTAGGTTTCGTTGAACGCTTCCAGTGCGACCTTCCAGTTGCAATCGAAGATGCCCCATTTGCGCCAGCGGAAACGCATATTTTGCAACTGGAACGGATCCAGCATGCCGGTAACTGGACCCAGATAATCTTGCAGGGACTCGCTATTGGGGTCCAGATTGATCCAGATCCAGCCGCCCCAGGTATCCACCTTTACCGGGCTTAATCCGGTGCAGTTTTTGTTGAGCGCGCCTTGCCAATCTTCCTGATGGGGAATGTGGGTGTTTTCGCCATTCAGATTGAAACGCCAGCCGTGATAGGCGCAGAAGAATTGGCTGCGTGTGCCCTGGGCATTGCGGGCGCCCGGGGGAGTATCAACCAGCCGGCGGCCGCGATGGGGGCAGACATTGTGGAAGGCCTGAATTTGGTCAGGTGCACGCACGAGGATGATGGAGTCATCCAACACTTCGAACGTTATAAAATTACCCACTTCCGGAATTTCTTCGACGCGGCCGGCCTGAAGCCATACCTTGCGCCATAACTTGTCGCGCTCAGCACGGGCGTAAGCGTCGGAAACATAAGCTTCTACGGGAATGGTAACGGGCTCGGAAAGGATTTCCCTGATGTCTGTTATTTTATTCGTCATCGTCTTCTCCTTTCCCATGTCGTTGGTGCGGGGAGGGTAAGGCCCAACCCAAAAGCTACCGGTGAGCGCAGGTGGTTGTTACGCTGGGCACCTTCAGACTATTCAGGCCAACGGTTGGCTAGCCAGCCGTCGTTGGTTAGTTATTTTAGGCAAATCGAAAGATGTCCGGACATTGATAATGACACAAACGCCGAAAAAACGCTATTATTATATGGTTGGTTTGGCGGTTGATTTATATGTACGGACAACTATAGCATTGACCGAGGCGCAGGAGCTGAAAGAGAACCCATGATAAAGAAGCGATCTAAATCTGAAGCCAAACCCCGCAATACGCCCGAGCAGGCTGGGCTCCACACCATAAAGGCCAGTGATGATGCCAAGCATCCTCTCTATATGCAGGCGGCGCTGGAGTTAAAGGCCGAGATTGTAAATGGCGTGTATCCAGTGGGCTCGCTGATCCCTACCGAGGATGAGTTGTGCAAGCGTTTTTCCGTCAGCCGCTACACGGTGCGGGAAGCGCTCAGGGTTTTGCGAGAGGAAGGATTAGTGTCGTCACGGCGCGGCGCGGGTACGGTGGTTGTTCCTTCGCGTTCGCGCGACACGGACATTCATCAGGTGATGTCCATCAATGATCTGTTGGCGTTTGGTACTGACACGCACTACGCCATCGATTCCATCAAGATGGTGGTTGTCGATAGCAAGCTGGCGAAACGCACTGGCCTGCCCGCTGGAGAAGAGTGGTTGCAGGTATTGGGTTTTCGTCGCACAGAAAATGCGGATGAGCCGATGGGCCAATCCGAGTATTACATTAATAGAGCATTCGCAGCGGTCGGCCGGATTCTGCTGCGTCATCAGGGGCCTATTTTTCCGTTGATCGAAGACATGTTCGGGCAAACGGTTACCGAGGTTCAGCAGCAGATTTCAGCCGCCTTGATATCCAAGACCCTGGCCGCCCAGCTCAACGTGAAAGAAGATTCCGCCGCGCTTGAAATCAGGCGTACTTACAAAGTATCGGATGGGCGCATTCTGCAGGTGACGATCAATACGCATCCTGCTTCGCGGTATCGTCACTCTATGACTTTGCATCGATTCAGATCCTGATTTGCGCCTGTTTAGACGCGTTGACGGAGTTTGTATTTCCTTAATTTTAAGTAGAAAACTCAACTATGACACAGCAACTTTGGGCTCCGTCGCAGGAACGAATTCGAAGCACTTTACTCAGCCGTTTTATGAAGCAGGTGGGCGAACAACAGCACAAGACATTTGCCGATTATGATGCTTTTTGGCAATGGTCAGTGGATGAACCGGAAGTACTTTGGGATGCTATTTGGGATTTCTGTGGCGTGGTTGGCGAGCGCTCTGATGAGGTATTGCGCAATAAGGAAGACCTGTTCAAAAGCGAATTTTTTCCGGGTGCCACCCTTAATTACGCGGAAAACTTGTTGAATGGCGCTCAGTCCGAACCGGTATTGATTTTGCGTCATGAAAGTGGAAAACGGCGGGAAATAACGCGGCAGGAATTGTGCGAACAGGTTTCACGTTTGCAGCAGGCATTGCGCGATTTGGGTGTCAAGAAAGGGGATAGCGTTGCCGGCTACCTACCCAATATTCCCGAGACGGCAGCGGCCATGCTGGCAACGACTTCGCTGGGTGCGGTATGGTCGTCCTGTTCGCCGGATTTTGGTGTCAATGGACTCAAGGATCGCTTTGGGCAAATCGAACCAAAAGTATTATTTACTGCTGATGGCTACACCTATAACGGCAAATCGTTCGATTCCTTGCGGGCAATGGCAGAGCTTGGCGGGCATATCGGCAGCGTTAAGAAAATTGTTGTTATTCCTTTTCTAAACGAAAAGCCGGTAATTGATATTCTAGCTGAAAAGGGCGTGTTGCTCGCGGACTTGTGCGCAGGCTACACCGAAAAGCCGCTGGTGTTTACGCCGGTCGGTTTCCGGGATCCGCTGTTCATTCTGTTTTCTTCGGGTACAACCGGGTTGCCAAAATGCTTCGTTCATACGGTGGGCGGAACTCTGCTGCACCACTTGAAAGAGCATCAACTGCAATGTGATATCAAGCCGCAGGATCGGTTGTTGTATTTCACTACGTGCGGCTGGGCCATGTGGAACTGGCAGGTAAGCGCGTTGGCGTCCGGTGCCACGCTGGTATTGTATGAAGGCTCACCCACCTACCCGAATGCCTATAGCCTGCCTGACATCGTGGCAGAAGAAAAAGTGACGCATTTTGGTACCTCTGCCAAATACCTTGATGCCTGCTCCAAGCAAGATGTGAAGCCAATCGAAACGCATGATTTTTCCTTGTTGCGCACGATTATGTCGACTGGCTCGCCGTTGTCTGCGGAAGGATTTCATTACGTCTACGAAGCCTGGAAGAAGGATGTTTGTCTTTCTTCCATTTCTGGCGGAACCGATATTATCGGTTGTTTCGTCGGCGGAAACCCTATTGGTCCTGTCTATGCGGGGCAATGCCAGAAGCGGCATTTGGGGATGGATGTTCAGGTCTATAACAGCGATGGCCAGTCCATTATTGGTGAGCCGGGTGAGCTGGTTTGTCTTTCACCCCATCCGGGCATGCCGCTCGGGTTTCTTAATGATCCAGATAATAAACGTTATTTTGATGCCTATTTTGCTCGGTTTAACAATGTCTGGTGCCACAGTGACTGGGTGGAACTGACGCTAGAAAAAGGCATGATCTTCTTCGGCCGGTCCGATGCCACGCTGAATCCGGGTGGTGTGCGTATTGGTACAGCGGAAATTTACCGCCAGGTGGAAGGCATCGAAGACATCCTGGAAGCCGTGGTGATCGGTCAGGATTGGGATAATGATGTACGTGTTGTATTGTTCGTCAGATTGAAAGAAGGTAGTCAACTGACGGATAGCCTGGTGCAACGGGTGAAAAGTGAAATACGGACGAATGCCACCCCGCGTCATGTGCCGGCGAAAATTTTGGTGGTTCCGGATATTCCACGTACTCACTCCGGCAAAATTACCGAGCTGGCTGTGCGTGATGTGGTGCACGGTCGGCCGGTTAAAAACGTGGAATCGCTGGCAAACCCGCAAGCGCTCGAGCATTTCAAGAATTTGGAAGCATTACGAAATTAATACTTGTCACACGGAGTGTGTATCCAACCTGAGCGCGCAATAACAAAAGAGGAGTGCTCTTGCCGTGACTGAGAATTTTCAAGGTGTATTTGACAAGCCCGTGTTGGTTGCTGGTGCAAGCGGCTTTGTGGGTAGCCACACGGCTCGAGCATTGGTCAAACAAGGGCGTACGGTCAGGGTGTTATTGCGTAAGTCCAGCAACAAAAAAGCCATCGAAGATCTGCCGCTGCAAATTTTTTATGGCGACGTGCTGGATCCTGAATCATTGGCTGCTGCGATGGAGGGTTGCGGCACTGTGTTTTACAGCGTAGTTGATCCTCGCTTCTGGTTAACTGATCCCGCCCCCATTTATCGCAACAATGTTGAAGGCTTGGTGAATGCGATGAAGGCCGCTTTGGCTTGCGGCGTAGAGCGCTTTATTTTCACTAGCACTATGGGAACCTTGGGTGTCAATCCCGGTGGTCCCGTAACCGAAGATATCGCGTTTAACTGGTACGATCGCGCGCCGCCTTACATCCTCGCTCGTTTGGAAGCGGAAAATATTTTCCTTCAATATTGCCGCGAAAAAGGTTTGCCGGGTGTTGCTTTGTGCGTGGCCAATACCTATGGCCCTGAGGACTACCAGCCGACGCCGCACGGAAAAATGTTGTGGGATGTTGCGCGCGGAAAAGTCCGTTTCACCATTGATGCTGGCGCCCCAACTGTCGATATCCGTGATGTTGCTTGTGCTGCGATACTGGCAGAGAAGTACGGCAGGGTGGGCGAACGCTACATCATCGCCAATGAATTTATTCGCAATCGGGATTTCTACAATTTGGCGGCGGCAGAGCGTGGCAATAAGTCGATCCATGTCATTCCGAGGTCATTCGCGTACGCTGTTGCCTGGCTAGCAGAAAAGTCACTAAAGCTGCTTGGAAAAAAGGACTTTCTCGTGAGTACGGATGCTGTTTTTCTGTCGAATGTTTTTCAGAAACTGGATAACAGCAAAGCACGCAGAGAATTACGCTGGAATCCGCGTCCGATAAGAGAAACTGTGCGGGATGCGGTAGCCTGGTATGCGGAGTCGGGAACACAAATTAGTAGTTCGATTGGAACTGAACCATTGGCTGGTCGTAGCAACAACTAAAGCCTTATCAATTCCATGGGCAACGGCGATATTCGAAAAGGTTAACGGTGTATAGGTGACCGATTGTCGAAAGCCAGTTTTATAGGGCTTTTCGGATTCATTATTTTGAAAACCTGCCCCCGAAATTGCCGGTGTTGGGCTGCGCCCCATCCCAGCCTCAAGCCCATGACTGGCCTGATATTCTGGCTCAATTGACCACGGCAGCATTGCATGGATTGTCGATGTGTTGGATCAAACGGGCGAGAAAGCAACAACAGTGTTGACTACTATTGGTCGAGCCAGCAGACTAAGGTTTCTTGAAGGTCGACTTTGGCGCGGCCGCCTCCTATTACCGATAAATCGTAGCGAGAGACGATACGTATGTTTTCCGGAATTCTGATCAACAAAAGCGATGCGGGCCAGACAGTTGAAGTCGCAAAAATCGACGAATCCCAG
>DATLII010000569.1:0-5389 GCA_035539495.1 Dongiaceae bacterium | reverse complement strand
TTGCTGCAAGGCACCGCGGCGGAACCGACGCATTTGGTAGTATCGCTGGCGCAACTGCCGCAGATCAGTTCCGCGCAGGATCATGATGCTCTCACCGCATTGTTCCTTGCTCTGGCGAAAACCCTGCAGACAGTTTCTCATTGCGGCATCAGCATCATTACCGAAGCGGCGCAGGGCATGAAAGGGCAGCAGTCCTTGGCTCGTGCCGATCAGGCTGTGGTATTGGGTTTCGCGAAAAACCTGTTGCTGGAAATGGCAGACCGCATGCATTCCACCATCGATGTGGACGAGTGGACGGCAGCATCCGCGCAACTCTGTGCCAACGCGATTCAAGCTGCGCAAACCTTGCCAGTGTTGAGTGTGCGGCAGAACCAACTGCTGACGCCCACGCTGCAGCGGGTGGAAGGCGACCGCCTGTCGCACCGCAAGCTGAATCTGACTGCCAACGCATTCTATGTGGTGGCGGGTGGTACCGGCGCTATCGGTTTGGCAGTGGCGAAATGGTTGGCGGACAAAGGCGCACTGCATATCGCGCTGCTCAGCCGGAATGGCGCGCGCGGCGAAGAGGCGAAACTGCAAATCGAGACGCTGCGCAAGAATGGTGTGCAGGTCGTCGTACCGGCGGTGGATATCGCCGATCGCGCCGCTCTGGATCAGGTGTTGCAATCGCTGCGTGCCGAGCACCCGATTGCCGGTGTGATTCACGCTGCAGGTCAGTTCGAACTGGTTCCTGTGGGCGAGCTCACCACAGTGCGTTGCAGCCAGTTGATGGCGAACAAAGTGCTGGGTTTGCAATGGCTGGATGAACTCACTGTCACTGACAAGCTGGAATTCTTCGTCGGCTTCTCATCGGTTGCATCCGTCTGGGGTTCAGCGGGTAATTTCCATTACTCCGCAGCGAATCAGGCGGTGGACGCGATCATCCAACGTCGGCGCCAGCAGGGTAAACCGGCATTGACCATCAACTGGGGTCCCTGGGCGGAATCCGGCATGGTCACCGATGAATCCGGTACGCAGGCTGCCAAGATCGGTTTGCTGCAACTGGAAAAAAACATCGGCGTGCAGGCGTTTGGTCGGCTGCTCAACAGCGACGAAATCCAGCTCACCGTGGCCGACATTCAATGGAGCCGTTTCAAACCGGTGATGAGCTTGTTGCCGGTGGGCACGTTGTTCAGTCGTGTCAGCGATCTGAATGCGGATGTGGCTGCAGATGTCGTGGTGGAACTCAACCAGGAAGATCTGGCGTTCAAAGAAGAACTGGCCACCTGCGCGCCGGAAGAACGCGCGGATCGACTGCTGGTTTATCTGCGTCAACAACTGGCCCGCGCACTGCAATTGAATCCGCTGGAAGTAGACGATAGCCAACCCCTGATCGACATGGGCATCGATTCCCTGCTGGCAGTGGAATTCAAAAACCGTGCGACGCAGGTGACGCAGGTAGAACTGCCGGTGGTGCGTTTGCTGGGCGGTGCCAACCTGCGCGATGTGGCGAAGTGGATGGCTGAAAGCTATGGCGAGCTGAGCCAGACCGAACAGCCCGTGCTGGATGACGAGCAGGCGCTGGTCGAAGGCGTACTATAAGAAGAGTTCTGAAAGAGAAGTGAAGGTGCAGGGAATCGAGACCGTCAGCAGCATGTGTGAACGGCGTTAAGAAAAAGCGTGCTTTTTCAGCTGTGAACGCGGTGAACATGGATTGCGAACCGCCGGCCCCGAAGGGCTGCTGTCGAGCGTACAGGGACATATTCGCCGCGTGTCTTAATCGCCCACACTTTCACCTCACTTCCAGAACCGCAATGAAGACGACTGAGAAGGTATTTATGACCTCCACCCACAACATCACGCTGCTGTTGCAACCTCATTTTGAACAGGGGCTGGAGTTGTGGCTGGAAAACGGCATGTTGCGTTTCAAGGCGCCGAAGGAAGTGCTGACACCGGCACTGATGTCGCTGCTGAAACAAAACAAGGAAGCCATCCTCACCTGGTTGCAGTCGGAACAGAATAAATCCGCCGAACCCACCATCGTAGATGAATACCCCTTGGCGTACACCCAGGGCGCCATTTGGATGCTGTACCGCTTTGCGCCCAACAGCCCAGCCTACAACACCACGTTCGCCTGCGTGTTGAATGGCGCTGTCAACGAAACCGCGGTGCGTCAGGCCTTTCACGCGCTGTTGATTCGTCATCCCGTATTGCGCAGCACATTCACCGATACGGACAAAGGCCCGCGTCAGCAGGTATGGGATCATATCGCCATGCCGCTGCACTTTGTCGATGGCAGTCAATGGAATGAAGACCAACTGGATGCGCAGCTGAACCAGGAAGCAGACGCACCGTTCGATCTGCAAAAAGAGCCGTGCTTGCGGGTCAAGATTATCCGCAACAGTGTGCGTGGCGACGTTCTCATTGCCACCATCCAGCATGTAGGCGCCGATCTGTGGGCGCTGCTGATCGTGGCGAAGGACATCAAGGAATACTATCAACGCGCCGCGAAAGGCGAAGTGCTGTCGCTGGAGCCGCCGACGATCAACTACCGTCAGCATGTGGAATGGCAGCAGCAGTTTCTGGCCAGTGAACGCGGCCGCAAGGAACGCCGCTTCTGGCAGCGCGCTTTGCATAACGCACCCATGACCGTCAGTTTGCCCACGGATTTTCCGCGTCCGCCCGTGCTGTTGATGCAGAGCAAAGTGATCAAGCAGGACGTGTCGGGCGACCAATACCGTGCCATCCGCCAGTTCTGCAAAAGTCACAGCATTACGCCGTTTGTATTTGTGCAGTCAGCACTGCAATTGCTTGTACACCAACGTACCGGCGCGCGGGATTTTCTGATTGGTACGCCGACAATGGGCCGCTCGCGTAAAGGCATGGATCAGGTGGTGGGGGATTTCGCCAACCCGGTGGTATTGCGCGCCCGCATTCAACCCGAATTGCTATTGCCGCAGTTATTCCAGCAGGTGAAGCGCAATTTGCTGGCGGCAATGGAACACCAGGAATATCCATTTCCCGCTGTGGTGCAGGATAGCAATCCACCCCGCGACAGTAGCCGCACGCCGCTGTTCCAACTGATGTTCGTCTGGCACCAGGGCAACCTGGAAATGGCGCAGGACGATTGGATCAAAACGATTCTGCCGATGTCCGGGCCGCGTGGTGCACCGTACGATGTGATGCTGGCGGTGAGCGATCTGGGTGATCGCTTTGAACTGAACTGGACGTATCAAACCAGCTTGTACCGAGCCGACACCGTGACTCGCATGGGCGAACAGGTGCAACGTTTACTGCAGCAGTTTCTGCAGATTGATGCCTCTGCCACCGTGGCGGGCGTGTTGTCTCAAGCCGCTGCCGATGCCAACACCGATCGCCTTCTGCCGCAGCCGCAACGTCAGCCAGAGGTGGAAGCCGGTATTCTGACAAAACGGCCCGAGCTGGCTCACCAGGAATTCTGCGTGGTTCGGCAAACTCTGGTGTCCGACACGTTTAACAGTGCGAATTCTGCTGGCACAACGGAGCTGCAGCGCTTATTTGTCGGTTGTGCTGATCCGTCGCAGCGCTTCGATCTGCAGTTGCGATTGCAGTCCGCTAATTTGCCGGTTGACGATGTTGTGTTGTATCCGCAATTGCCGCGCACCGAGTCCGGCGATTTCGATTTGACCCAATTGGCGCAGCGGCCACATCTGGATCAGGCGTTGATTCAGGCGCGTCTGCAAGAAGCCGGGTACGCCACAGGCGACCTGTTGGCATTACGCACGCTGACCCATCGCCCGACCTGGGACGATGAGGAACTGGCGCCCGCAAAAAAATCGGGCGCTCTGCGACCCGCATTGCGAAATCTCGATATCAGCGCGCGCCCCGATGCCTGGGCAGTGGGCGAGCCGTTACCACCGCACGCAGTTACTTCAACGCACTTGTTTGAAGCGCTGCAAAAAACAGCGCAGCGTTATCCCGACCGCGGTTTGACGCTGCTGGATATCGATCTGCAACAGACCCACTACAGCTACGCCCAGCTGGTTGAGGACGCGCACATCACTGCCGCCGGCTTCCAGCGCGCTAGCATTGGTCCCGGTGCCATTGTGCTATTGCAGATGCGGTTTAACCGCCGTTTCTTCGCCGTCTGGTGGGGCGCGGTGCTCGCCGGTATCCGTCCCCTCAATGTGGCGACGCCGGAACAATACAATCAGCGCAACGGTGTGGCGCAGAAGCTCTACAACGTGGCGCATAATTTCGCCGAACTCACCGTGGTGGCGGATCGCGAAAGAGTAGAGGCGACACAAACCTGGCTGGGTGAGTCCAAACAGGTGATCGATGCTGACGCGCTGCTGGAACACAATGAACGCTTTGAATGGCAGTCCCTCAGCAACGATCCAGTCGCATTCCTGCAACTTACTTCTGGCAGCACCGGCACACCCAAAGCGATCCAGATCACCCATCGCGGTATCCTGCATCACATCGCATCGTCTGCTATTCACAACCACTACAGCAATGACGACATCAGTCTGAACTGGCTCCCATTCGATCATGTGGTGCCCATCCTTACCACACATGTTAAAGATTGCGTGATGGGCATCCGTCAGGTTCAGCTCACCACCACCAGCGTGCTCAACGATCCGCTGCTGTGGCTGAAGGCGATGGCGGATTTTCGCGTTACTTACAGCTGGGCACCGAATTTCGCCTATCAACGAGTAGTGGATGCGTTGCAGCAAACCAGCCAATTGCCGGAACTGGATCTGTCCTGCGTCAATATCCTGATGAATGCGGGCGAGCAAGTGTTGGCGCCGGTGGTGAAAGCGTTCCATGCGGCATGCGCTCCCTTTGGTTTGAAAGCGAATGCGGTGCAGCCGGCGTTTGGCATGGCGGAAGCCTGCACCTGCATGACGTACAACAACGAATCCGATCATTTGCTGTCGGTTCATTTCAACAACACGCTCGATCCTACCGTGTGCGATATCGCACCAGCAGAGCAGGCTACCCACGGTTTCGTCGATTTGGGCCCGGTCACGCCCGGCATCGAAATTCGCATCACCAACGACAAAAATGAACTGGTAAAAGAGGGCGTGATCGGCCGCCTGCAAATTCGTGGGCCGGTGGTGACACCTGGTTATCTGAATAATCCTGAAGCCAATGCGGAAGCGTTTGTCGGCGAAGACTGGTTCAATTCCGGCGACCTGGGCTTCATGTGGAACAAGCGCCTGATTCTCACCGGGCGTGAGAAAGAAATGATCGTGGTGCGTGGCGCCAACTACTACTGCTTCGAGCTGGAGCAAGTGGCGGCCAATATTGCTGGCGTCGTGCCTACCTTTGTCGCCGCTACCGGGGTCGCATTGGAAGACGGTTCCAACAGCGATGCGCTGGTTCTGTTTTATGTTAGCGACAATACCCAGGATGCCACTCAGCTGGA